>JAADIC010000185.1 GCA_013151535.1 Alphaproteobacteria bacterium
ATGGTGCTGCTGGAGAGAATCGAACTCTCGACCTCTCCCTTACCAAGGGAGTGCTCTACCTCTGAGCTACAGCAGCCTATCCAATAGGGCGCGTTTCTAGCGTAAATCCGCCAAGACGCAAGCGCAATCTGGACGCTGTCCGCGCCATAAGTTAAGGAGGGCGGATGAACAAGGACGGATCAGACAAACAGCCGGTTTCAAGCCGCAAATCCAAAGCCGCCGAGGCACGCGATGCGCGTTTGAAACAGGCCTTGCGGGCAAATTTGCAGCGCCGCAAGGGGCAAAGCCGGGCCCGTAATGCTGATGCGAAACCGGGCGAAAAATAGGGTAAAGGGCAGTAAATGGATTCGATTATCGTCAAAGGCGGGCAGGAATTGCACGGCCAGATCCCGATTGCCGGGGCCAAAAACGCCTGCCTGACCCTGATGCCAGCGACCTTGCTCAGCGAGGAGCCGCTAACCCTGACCAACGCGCCGCGCCTGTCGGATATTATCCTGACCATGTCGCGCTTGCTGGAAAGCCTCGGGGTTGAAGTGTCCTCCTTACAGGACGGGCAGGTTCAGGTGCTCAGCTCCAAATCGATCTCCAATCACAAAGCGGATTATGACATCGTGCGCAAAATGCGCGCCTCCATTCTGGTGCTTGGCCCGATGCTGGCGCGTGATGGTCATGCGGTGGTGTCTCTGCCCGGCGGTTGTGCCATTGGCGCGCGCCCGGTTGATTTGCACCTGAAAGGCTTGGAAGCGCTGGGGGCGGAGCTTGATCTGCGCGATGGTTATGTGCACGCCAAAGCCCCCAAGGGCCTGCGCGGCGGGGTGTTTGAATTTCCTATCGTGTCGGTCGGGGCGACCGAAAATGTCCTGATGGCGGCGAGTTTGGCCAAGGGCACGACCGTTCTGAAAAACGCTGCGCGCGAGCCTGAAATCGTCGATCTGGCCGATTGTCTGATCCGCATGGGCGCGCAGATTGATGGGGCGGGAACCTCGACCATCACCATTCAGGGCGTTGATCGCCTGAACGGTGCCACCCATCCGGTGATTGTGGATCGGATCGAGCTTGGCACTTATATGCTGGCCCCGGCTTTCACCGGGGGCGAGGTCGAATTGCTGGGCGGACGTCTTGATCTGGTTGAGGCTTTTGCCGCCAAGATGGACGAGGCTGGCATTTCGGTTGAAGCTACGAAGAACGGCATCAAGGTCACGCGCAAAAACGGTCGCGTTAATGCGGTGAACGTGGTTACCGCGCCGCATCCCGGCTTTCCGACGGATTTGCAGGCGCAGTTCATGGCGCTGATGTGTACGGCTGACGGCACCTCGGTTCTGGAAGAACGTATTTTTGAAAACCGCTTCATGCACGCGCCCGAGTTGATGCGCATGGGCGCGCAGATCGACGTTCAGGGTGGAACCGCCACGGTGACTGGCGTTGACAAGTTGAAAGGCGCGCCGGTGATGGCGACCGATTTGCGGGCCTCGGTTTCGTTGATCCTGGCTGGTCTTGCGGCGGAAGGCGAAACCGTGGTTAATCGGGTCTATCACCTTGATCGCGGTTATGAACGGGTCGAGGAAAAACTGTCCGCTTGCGGCGCACAAATCGAACGGGTCAAAGGCAATGGTTGAAGACGCAAGTTTCGCTGATGGCGGTGAACAGCCGCTTCGATTGCAAGCGCTTGATGGCGATGATCTGCAAGTGCTGTCCTCGCTCGTGCAGGATGCGGTTTTTCCCATGGCCGAAATGCAGTGGCAACCGGCCAAGCGGCGCTTTGCACTGTTGTTGAACCGCTTTCGCTGGGAAGACCGCGAGCGCGCCGAAAGTCAGAGCCGTAAATTTGAGCGGGTGCAATGCCTGCTGGTGGTTGATGGTGTGCTGAAAGTCGCTTCAAGCGGTATTGATCGTGGTGACAAGGATATGATCCTGTCGCTGATGTCTGTCGGGTTTGAGGCTGGCGAAGATGGCGCCGGCGAGCTGACCCTGACATTGGCCGGTGACGGCGCGCTGGCGCTGGATGTCGAAATGCTGGATATCAGCCTGCAAGATGTGACCCGCCCCTACCGCGCGCCCTCGGGCCACGCGCCAAATCATCCGGAATGACCCTAGTTACCGGACGTTGCGTCATTTGTAGTTGTTGACTACATTGTCGTTTTGCACTACATACGCCATGTGAAGACTCTCGCCTATTCAAAAGCCGCAATCAAGGATTTGTGGCGCCTTGGCCCGACAGCCAGCAAACGCATCACGTTGAAGATTGCGCAATATGCGCGTGATCCTGCGGCGCTGACGAACAATGTCAAAAGCCTGCAAGGCTCGAACTATCTGCGCTTACGCATCGCTGACTGGCGGGTAATTTTCACGGAAGATCTGCAAATTCTACGGATCGTTAGGGTCCGGCACCGAAAGGACGCTTACAGATGAATATTCGTTTTTCAACCGAAAATGGCGTCGAACTTGCCATTTTGCCCCGCGCGGAACTGGAGCGGATGCTGGCCCGGCTCGAGGATTTTTCCGACATTGCCGCCGCCAATGACGTGATGCGCAATGTTGGCGCAGCAGAAGATGAATTTCTGCCCGCCAGATTTGCCGAGCGTCTGATTGCTGGTGAAAACTCGCTACGGGTCTGGCGTGCGTATCGTGGCCTGACCCAGCAAGCCCTGTCGGATATTTCTGCGGTAAATCGGGTTCAGATTGCCGATATCGAGGCAGGGCGTGCCAATGGTTCGGTTGAAACCCTCAAGAAACTCGCGGATGCGTTGGGTGTTTTGGTGGACGACCTAATCTGAAACGATTTCAAGCCAATCGCCTCCCCCCTTGAGGCAAGCGGCGCGTGGCGTTATGGCTATGCGCAAGGAGGGCCCCATGCCAAAGTTTTTGACCATCACCGACCCTGATTTTGAAGCCCGCTTCAGCGCCCTTCTGGCCATGAAGCGCGAGGATTGCCCGGATGTGGACGAGGTGGTGGCGGGGATCATCAGAGATGTGCGCGCGCGCGGCGATGCGGCCCTGATCGAGCTGACCGAAAAGTTTGACCGTTTCACCCTGACCCCTGAAACCTTCGCTTTCAGCGCGGCTGAAATGGACGCCGAGATTGCCAAGGTGCCCGAGGCCGAGGTCGAGGCGCTTGTCCTCGCTGCTGCCCGCATCCGCGCCTATCATGTGCGCCAGAAACCGCATGACGAGACCTGGGGCGATGAGGTCGGCGCAACCCTTGGCTGGCGGTGGGGGGCTGTCGATGCGGCGGGGCTTTATGTGCCCGGCGGGCTGGCATCGTATCCGTCCTCGGTGCTGATGAACGCCATTCCAGCGCAGGTGGCGGGGGTCAAACGTCTGGTGATTGCGGCACCCACGCCGGATGGAAAGGTCAACCCGCTGGTTCTGCTGGCGGCGCGCCTGTCCGGCGTTGAAACCGTCTATCGTATCGGTGGCGCGCAGGCGATTGCCGCCATGGCTTACGGGACTGAAACCATCAAACCGGTCGATAAAATCACCGGCCCCGGCAACGCCTATGTAGCGGCTGCCAAGCGCCGGGTGTTCGGGCAGGTGGGTATTGATATGATTGCTGGGCCATCCGAAATTCTGGTGATCGCGGACAAAGACAACAAACCGGACTGGATCGCGCTTGATCTTCTGAGCCAGGCTGAGCACGACGAAGCGGCACAATCCATCCTAATCACCGATGACGCAGATTTCGCGCAGGACGTTGTGGCGGCGATCGATGCACGGCTAAAAACGCTTAAGCGGCGCAAAATTGCCGCCAGAAGCTGGGCCGAATTTGGCGCGGTGATTGTGGTTGAAGATTTCGATCAGGCGGCGGAGCTGTCCAACCGCATTGCCCCCGAGCATTTGGAACTTTGCGTGGCTGAGCCGGAAAAGCTGGCCGAAAAAACCCGCCATGCCGGCGCGATATTTCTGGGGGCCTACACCCCCGAGGCGATTGGCGATTATGTCGGCGGGCCGAACCATGTTTTGCCGACAGCACGTTCGGCAAGGTTCTCATCCGGCCTGAATGTGCTTGATTTCATGAAACGCACGACCCTTTCGCGGATGACCCCCGAGGCCCTTGCGGCCATTGGACCAGCAGCGGAAACGCTGGCCAAATCCGAAGGGCTGGAGGCGCATGGCCTATCGGTCACCGCACGGCTTGAGGCGTTGAATAAACCTTAATTGCCGCCGTAAACATGGATCCAGTTGCGTTGGAAATCACGGTCCGCATGGGCCTTGGAAATGAACGGCCAATACCCCGCCAGACTGTCGGGCCGGTGATGCGGGCGGCGGTCATAGACGGGCTGTGACTGGGTATGGGGCACCGACTGGGTGGACGCATAGGTGTGGTAATGGGGCTGCGGGTAGGCTTGCTCCACTGGAACAGCGTAATAATCCGATACGCGATATTGCGGCTGGTAACGAGGCTGGTATTGCGGCTGATACTGGGGTTGGTATTGCGGTTGATATTGAGGCTGATACTGGGGTTGATATTGAGGTTGATAGGCCCGGTTGATCGGGGCCAATGGCGGGCCACCGTTCCAGTTGTCGGGATAGGCAACGCCACCCCATTGTTGCGCCATGGCAAAATACGGCGTCCAAGCAAGCACGATTGCGCCAAGAATAATTCGTTTCATTTGAGCCCCCAAAATTCAACTTGTTAAATTTCCGTTAACAATCCGTGACATGGGACGGGAATAGAGTCAAAAAATTGGATTATTGATCTGCAACGATGGGCAATGCACACCATATCATGTTGTTGTTCGCAAGCGCGCAACAATCAGGGCCAGTTTTTCGGCCACGCGCCACAAAACGGCCAGATTCCGGATTTCCTGCCTACCCATTTTACGAGATGATTCGTTAGTTGACTCCACGGAGCCCAACAACGGGCGCGCCCTTATCAGGACGCGCCCGTAAACTTTCCCTAAATCAAATGGTGCTCAGGGGCGCTCTTGGAATTCAGAGTCGGACGGCAGGTTCAAAACATAACCGGAATTGAGCCGGTAAGCGCTGAACTTTTGGCGCAAATATGGATAATCCGCAGGGTTTATCCGAACATTGGCGCATCCTGATTGCCGTCCAACGCCATTAAGAGTGGCGACAATGCACCGTGCATCGGCTGGCCCCTGGACCGCAGGGATCTGCTGTTGAAAACCATATCCGCGCGTCGAATATTGCGGCTGTGCATACTGAGGCTGCGCATATTGTGGCTGTGCATATTGTGGCTGTGCATACTGAGGCTGTGCATACTGAGGCTGCGCATATTGCGGCTGCGCATATTGCGGCTGCGCATACTGAGGTTGCGCGTATTGCGGCTGACCATAGGTAACGTAGGGCTGCGCGTATTGCGGCGGCGCATATTGTTGATAGGCCTGCCCAATCGTTGGCAATGGTGGGCCACCATTCCAGTTGCTGGGATAGGCACCGCCACCCCATTGTTGGGCTGCGGCAATCACCGGCGTGCAGATAAGTGCAATTGCGCCAAAAATAAATCTATTCATTGTCACCTCCAGAATGTGGGTTTTCTGTAGAGTCGCACAGCTTGTGGTTAATGTCAAAATTATGAATAACCGTCTGAATTGCGCTGGGTAATCTCCGGAAATTTGGCGGATTAACTTGAGGGGCCGAAACAATAGCCGGGTTTGCCCTAGCTCTGCCCTTTCAAATGGTCAATTTTCAACTGGGCCACCATTTCATTGTGCTCGATGATTCGTTGATTCCGCATGGCGGAGTCAATGAAATCCAGATGGGTTTCAACCGCGCCACGCGCCGCCTTATGGTCACGCGCCTGCAACGCGTCGTTGATGGCCGAGTGCTGTTCCAGCAATGTGGCGCGGGTCGTTTGCTGCTGGAACATGATCTGGCGGTTGTAAAACACCCCCATGCGCAGCATTTCAAACATCGAGCGCATCATGTGCAGCATGATGACATTGTGCGACGCCTCGATGATGGTCATATGGAATTCGGCATCAAGCGCAGCCTCGGCTTTGGAGTCGCGGTTTTTATTCGCCGTCACCATTTTCTGAAACACCAGATTGATAAGTTCCAGATCGGTCTCGCTGGCTGTACGGGCCGCCCGTTCTGCCGCCATGCCTTCAAGGTCGCGGCGAAAGGACAGATAATCGATCAACGCTTCGTCATGGCTGGAAAACAGGGCAATCAGAGGTTCGGAAAAAGCCGAGCCAAGAACCTCGGCCACAAAGACACCCGAGCCGGGCCTGGTAAGAAGAAGGTTTCGCCCCTCAAGCTCGCTGATCGCTTCGCGCAAAGACGGGCGCGAGACCCCGAACCGTTCGGCAAGATCACGCTCGGCCGGCAGGCGCTCGCCCGGGCGCAGGATACCGCGCAAGATTAGTAATTCGATCTGTTGCAGTACCGAGATTGAAAGTTTTTCCGACTGGACTTTTTGAAATGGCATATCGATTCTTTGGCGCACCCATATACTTTCTACTTTAAGGGAGGGGCGGCAGGACGCAACGTCTATTCCACCGGTCTGATGATGATTTCGACCCGACGGTTCTGGGCGCGACCGGCTTGGCTGAGGTTTGAAGCCTTGGGCTCACTTTCGCCCCGGCCAATGGCGCGCATCCGATCCACCTGAACCCCCGCATTGTTCAGAACCGCAAACACCGCTTCGGCCCGCGCTGTCGACAGTTTCTGGTTGAACCCCGCCGCGCCGACATTGTCGGTGTGGCCGATGATATCGGCTGTGGTGTCGGGAAACTGGTTCAGATTATCGGCCAGCGCCACCAGATCGTCGCGCAAATCGCTGCGCAACAGGGCGCTGCCGGTGTCAAAAGTGATGGATTCCGGCAAGGTCACCACCAGCGCGCTGCCGGTATTGACGATGCCGACCTCGCCATTGCTCAGGCTGGCGCGCAGGGCCTCTTCCTGGCGGTCAAGCTCTTGCCCGGCAAGCCCGCCCAGCGTCGCCCCGATGGCGGTGCCGATGATGACGTTGTTCTTTTTGTTGCCGCCGGCACCTAATCCGAGGATGCCGCCGACAATTCCGCCGATCAGCGCCCCTTCGGTGGTTTTCGGGCGCGGCGCGCCATCCGGCGCGGTGCAGGCCGCCAGCGTGAACGCACCGAGAATGACAAGCAAAACGGGTTTGGAAAAGCGCAACATTTGGGGCCTCATCGATGGAACGGCTTTGTTTTACCGCCACCCTAGCAAGGATAACCGTGCTTTGCATCCGCGCCCGCGCCGGATGCGCTAAAACTTGCCACCCTACTCAGCCGCATCCCGTCGCGCGCTTTCCCACGCCAAAAGCGCGCGTTTGACCGGCAGGCCCCAGTGATAGCCACCCAGACCGCCGGACTTGCGCAAAGCCCGATGGCACGGGATCAGCCAGCTAACCGGATTGCGCCCCACAGCGGTGCCGACTGCGCGCACGGCTTTTGGATTGCCGATACTTTGGGCGATTTCAGAATAGGTGGTCACATGGCCGCTGGGGATGGCCAAAAGCGCCTGCCAGACCTTGATCTGGAACGGCGCGCCGATCAGGTGCAACCTGGCTTCGCCGCTGGATCCAAGCGTTGCGTTGACCCAGCCTTGCAGGTGGCGCGCATCCTCGACATAATCTGCCCGGGGCCAGCGGCTGGTCATATCCGCCATGGCCTGTGCGGCACCACATTCCGCCGTGAAAGCCATGCCGCAAATCCCGCGCGCCGTACCCATCACCAGCATTTCGCCAAACGGGCCGTCAAACCAGCCAAACCGGATGGTCAGGCCCGCGCCCTTGGCGGCATACTCGCCCGGGCTCATGGCCTCCCAGCGCAGGAACAGATCGTGCAGGCGCGATGACCCCGACAGGCCGGTTTCATGGGCGGTATCAAGCAGGGTGAAGCGCTCCGCCAGCAGGGTTTTGGCGTGATCCAGCATCAGATATTGCTGGTATCGTTTCGGGCTGACCCCCACCCACTGGCTGAACACCCGCTGGAAATGGGCGCTCGACAAGCCGGTGGCGGCGGCGATATCCTCGAGGCTGGGCGGCACGCTGGCGGTCTCGATATAGGCCAGCGCGCGGGCGATCAGATCGAAATGGTATGGGTTCTGGCTCATAGGGGCAGAATGGCGGATGAACGTGGCGCGTGCCACCCGAAACATGCGGGTTTACGCGCCACTTTTCATAGCTTGCCCGTGGCGCGGGCCCTTGGCTTTCAGAATTCACCGATCAACCGTGACTTGCCCTTGCCAATCCCGCCCCCATGGTGACAATCATCGCACCTGCCCAGGCGATGCTTCAGGACACCGAACATGACTGACACCAACCACCTGACCCATATTGAAATCGACGATACCGGCCTGCCTGCGCCGACACCGGAAATAGATCAGGAACGCAAGGTCGCAATCTTTGATCTGATCGAGGAAAACAGCTTTGCCCTGCCTGCGGGCAAAGGCGCGCCTGCGGGGCCGTATCATTTGCATCTGTCGATCCGCGAGGGGCGGCTGGTGTTTGACATCCGCGATGAGACCTCGGAAACTATTGGCGAATTTCATCTGTCCCTGTCGCCATTCCGGCAAGTGGTCAAAGACTACTTCCAGATTTGCGCCGCCTATTTCGATGCGGTCAAATCCCTGCCCCCCAGCCAGATCGAGGCGATAGACATGGGCCGTCGCGGCATCCACGACGAAGGCGGCGTCATCCTGCGCGAGCGTCTGGAGGGCAAGGTCACGCTTGACAAAGCCACCGCGCGCCGCCTGTTCACCCTGATCTGCGTTCTGCATTTCAAGGGCTAGGGCGGGCATGGAAAAACCAGTCAAAACAGACGTGCCCGGTTCTGTTCTGTTCTGTTGCGACCATAATTCAGTGCGCTCCCCCATGGCCGAAGGGCTGCTCAAGCAAAAGGTCGGTCAATCGATCTATGTGCAATCGGCAGGGGTCAGAAACGACCTTGAAATTGACGGCTTTTGCGTCGCCGTCTGCCAGGAAATCGGGGTTGAACTGAGCCGCCACCGGGTGCGCTCGATGGACGAGATGATCGAATGGGGCGATGATCTGGAAAGCTATGATCTGATCGTCGCCCTCTCGCCCGCCAGCCAGCGCCGGGCGCTTGAATTCACTCGTTTTGCGGCGCTGGATGTGGAATACTGGCCGATAATCGACCCGACAGGGCTGGGCGACAGCCGCGAGGATAAGCTGGCGGCCTATCGACAAGCCCGCGACCAGATCGCAGCCCGTATCAAGGAAAGGTTCTGAAGGCGCGATGTGATGAGGCCACCCGCCCATTCACCGAAAATACACAGCCGTCAGGTTTTTTCAAACACCGCATGCGTGAAATTCTGCGCATTGCCACCGGGCGTGATGTGGTCACGCCTTTCTTCATGCAACAACTGATACCCGTGGCCCAACCGGTTTGACAGGCTTTGCGCATCATGGCGCGCAACCGGCAAGCCGCTGCATTTTTCCGGCCCCTCCGGGCTGGAAGGTCGCAAGCAGGATCAATGCACCGGCCCGGGTGGCAAGATCGAGGTTGGAAATATAGGCCGCCTGATCCTCATCGCTCACCATGAAATGAAAAACCGCCCGGTCATGCCAGATGTTCCACTGCCGCTTTGGCTGCCAGTCGCGTATGTCGCCGGCAAGAAAAGCCACATCGCCCGCCCGAGGCCCCAAACGGGTGCGCGTTTGCGCCAGCGCTTCGTCTGACAGATCAAACAAGGTCAGATCCTTGACCCCTTTGGCAAGCAATTCGTCCACCAGCCGGGAATTTCCCGCGCCCACGTCAATGAGGTCCGAGATTTCCCCGCCGCCAAACCGCTCCAGCAATCCCACTGTGATGCCAGCATCAGGATCAAACCACGTCAACGCCTCGGGGTCGGTGGTTGCAAAGCGGGAGTTCCAGTGGGCTTTATTGCTTGAAGTCATCGATTGTCATCCCGGTATGGTGCTCTTTTGCCTGATCCCGAGATAATGACCCGCACCGAATATTCAATGGCTTGATCTTTCCACAAAATCGGCCCATCTAGGCCGCGCGCACACCTGTCTGCGCTTGAAACCATTCGGAGAAAACATGGCTAAGGAAGAACTACTCGAATTTCCAGGTGTCGTGATCGAGCTTCTGCCAAACGCGACCTTCCGGGTAGAGCTTGAAAACGGCCACGAAATCATCGCCCACACCGCTGGCAAGATGCGCAAAAACCGCATTCGTGTGCTGGCTGGTGACAAGGTGCAGGTCGAAATGACCCCCTATGATCTGTCCAAGGGGCGGATCAATTACCGTTATAAATAGCACGACATGCGCCTGATCCTCGGCTCCGGCTCGCCGCGTCGGCTGGAATTGCTGGCGCAGATCGGCGTTGTGCCGGATGCTGTGCGCCCGCCTGATATCAATGAAGACCCTGAAAAGGCCGAACTGCCGCGCCCCTATTGTGCCCGCATGGCGCGCCAAAAGGCGCTGGCGGTTGCGGCGGATGCAACCGATCTGGTGCTCTGTGCTGACACCACCGTCGCCCTTGGCCGCCGCATTCTTGGCAAGCCTGAAAACGCCGCCGACGCGGTGCGCATGTTGCACCTGATGTCGGGGCGGCGTCACAAGGTGATTACCGGTGTTGCCCTGCGCCTTGGCGATAAATTATGGCAGCGCGATGTGGTGACAACTGTGCAGATGAAAAATCTGTCTGACGATGAAATCTCGGCCTATATCCGCACTGGCGATTGGCTGGGCAAGGCCGGTGCTTACGGTATCCAAGGCCCCGCAGGCGCGCTGATCCCGTGGATCAACGGCTCGTTCACCGGCGTTGTCGGCCTGCCACTGGCGGAAACCGCAAACCTGTTGCGCGGCGCGGGCTATCCGGTGGATTTCGCATGAAAGGCCGCATTGCTGTTCTGGATAAAATCAAAGGCCGTCAGGCGGCAGCGCTGATCGTCGATGGGCGGCTTGAAGACCTGCTGATTGATCCGTTGGACGACACAACCCCCAGACCGGGCGCGATTTACCGCGCCATTGCTGATCGCCCGCTCAAAGGGCAAAACGGGCTGATCGTGAAGCTGGGCGAAGGGCAAAAGGGTTTTTTGCGCCACGCCAAGGGCATCGCGCCGGGGCAGGGGATGTTGGTGCAGGTGGCAACACAGGTCGAGCCGGGCAAGGCCGCCCCCGTGGTGCAAAAGCTGCTGTTCAAAGGCCAAAGCGCCATCCTGACGCCGGGCGCGAAAGGCCTCAATATCGCACGCTCGATCCGTGACGAGGACCAACGCAACCGGCTGGGCGAGCTGGCGCATGAGGCGATGGAGGGGGCGACTGAACAGATCGGCCTGATCTTGCGAAGCGCCGCCAAAGACATCGACGACGATGCAATCCTTGAAGAAATCACCAGCCTGCGCCAAACCTGCGAAGCCCTGATGGCCGAACCTGAAACCGGCCCACCCGAACTGCTGCTGGCCGCTCCGTCCGCCGATTATCTGGCCTGGCGCGACTGGACCAACCCCGCGCCGGATCAAGTATTTGACGGTGACGGCGCGTTTGAGGATCACAATGTTCACGAGATGCTCGATGCCCTGCAACAACCATACGTCAAACTGACCGCTCAAGCCTCTATGTTCATCGAACCAACCAGCGCGTTGGTGGCCGTAGACGTCAACACCGGCGGTGATTTCTCCTTTGCGGCTGGTCTAAAAGCCAACCTCGCCACCGCCCGCGACCTGCCGCGCCAGCTACGTCTGCGTGGCCTTGGCGGCCAGATCGTCATTGACTTCGCGCCCCTGGGCAAAAAAGACCGCCGCCAAGTCGAACAGGCCATGCAGCGCGCCTTAAAGGTCGACGGCATCGACACCAATCTTGTCGGCTGGACCCCGCTGGGCCACATGGAGCTGCAAAGAAAACGCGAGCGAATACCGCTAACACAATTGCTCGCCTGAACCATCTTCCAATTGGTCAAAATATCCTCGGGGTTCCAAAGGGGCAGACAGCCCCTTTGCCTTCAACTAAACCCGCACCGGCAGCGCATTATAGCCGCGAAACCGCGCCAGCCCCATGACTTCGGCCGCCCCGTTCGCCTGCAATTCGGGAAACCGCGATACCAGTCCGCCAATGGCAATCCGCCCCTCGATCCGCGCCAAGGTTGCGCCGAGACAGACGTGGATGCCGGTGGCAAAGGCCAGATGTTTGTTCTTGGGCCGCGAAATATCGACGCCTTCAGGATCGTCAAACACCAGCGGATCCCGGTTCGCCCCGGCAATTGAGGTGTGAATATACGTCCCCCTGGGCAGCACCACATCGCCCAGATCAATATCCTCGTCCGCCGTGCGATTGCCGATTTGCAACGGGCTGAGAACCCGCAAAAACTCCTCAACCGCCGTGGTTATCAGGTCGGGATCATCCCTAAGCCGTTGATGTTGATCCGGATTATCCAGCAATATCGCCACCGAATTGCCCACAAGCGAGGTGGTGGTTTCATGCCCCGCATTCAGCAAAAAGATGCAGTTCTGGATCAACTCGTCCGCATTCAGCCGCCACCCGTCGACTTCACCGAAAATCAGACTGTCCAGAACCTCGCCCTGCGCCGCCCCATCCGGATTGGCGCGCCGGTGGGCAATCAGATCGGTCAGAATTTCGGCAAATTCCGTCACTGCGGCGTTGCCCGCCGCCATGCGCTTTTCCGACACAACCGGATCAAGCGCGCCCAGAATGGCCAGCGAGAACCCCCGCAACCGGGGACGGTACTCCTCGGGAATGCCCAGCATATAAGAGATGATCTCGGTCGGCAGGGCCATGGCGAAGGCCGGAATAATGTCAAACTCGCGCTGCTCCGCAAGCCGGTCCAGCAAGCGGGCAACGATGCCCTCGATCAGCCCTTCCAGCTCGGCCAATTTGCGCGGTGTAAACGCGCCCGCCAGCAAGCGGCGCACGATGGTGTGATAGGGCGGGTCGTTGAAAATCAGGCTGGTGGTGTGATGCTGAAACAGCGGCCCTGCGCCGAATTTCTTGCCAAACGCCACCTTTTTGTCCGACAGCATGGCGCGGCTCTGATAGACCTTCAGACAATCCGCATGGCGCGTGAGGTAAACCGAACCATCGGGATTTTGGTGCACCGGATCCTGTTCGCGCAGGGCTTTCAGGGTCGGAAACGGGTTGTCGATAAAGGCGCGGTCAATGGCGTTAAGGTCAAAATCCCTGACTGAAAACTCTCCCATTTTGCACC
>JAADIC010000079.1:0-1813 GCA_013151535.1 Alphaproteobacteria bacterium
CTGAACCCGTCATATGCCGAGGCTTACAATAATCTGGGCACGGTGCTGCGCCTGCATGGCGCAAGGGAAAAGGCATTGGCGGCGCATCGACAGGCAATCAGCCTGAAACCACAAATGGTTGACGCATATAACAATATTGCCCAATTGCTGGAAGATAGCGGCGACACAGCGGGTGCCGTGCAGGCGTATCAAACGTCCTTGCAACACAGCTTGGCGCAACCTGAAACCCAGCAAAACCTTGCCCGGATACTGGCAGCCTCGGGCAAAACAGAGCTGGCATTCAAACATATTAGCGCAGCCCTTGAACTTACACCCGACAATGCGAAGTGTCTGGATATTTCCGGCGCGCTGCTGTTTGAACTCGGTCGCCTGGACGAAGCCCGCAGACAACTTGCAAAAGCCCTGGAAATCAATCCTGAAATCAATCCTGAACTGGCGCAGGCCTGGTATAATCTCGGGGTAATTGACCAGATAACGAACCAGACTGATGCGGCATGTCAGAATTTTGAGCGGGCGATCAAATTTGCCCCGAATTTTGTCAAAGCCATCTCCAATCTGGGCGTTCTTCAATCCACAAAGGGCGAAATATCAAGGGCCCGGGTTCTTTACAAACAGGCCTTGGAAATTGACCCTTATGCGGGGGACATCCACTACAATCTTGCCGAGGCAAGCAAGTACACCAAAGGCGATGCTCATCTGGTTCAATTGAAAACACTCTTGAGCGATCCTGATCTTCCACCCGATCAGATCGCCGCCGTTAAATTTGCCCTTGGCAAAGCCCTGATTGATATTTCTGAACCCGATTTGGCGTTCAGGCACATAAGCGCTGCCAATCAAATGTACAAACGCGCGCATCCCTACAATATCGAAACTGACCGACGGGTCTTTGCCGCAATAAAATCCGCGGCAATTGATTATGCGCCGATTGTCGGCACCCAATCGCCCCGGCAGATCCCGATTTTTATCGTCGGCATGCCGCGCTCGGGGACGTCGCTGGTTGAACAGATTTTGGCAAGCCACAGCGATGTTTTTGGCGCCGGCGAATTGAACGCACTTCGCCAAAGTCTCGCGCCTGTGCTGATACCGGGCGACACACCCACAATGGCGTGCAATTCTGCGCAAGGTCTTCGGCAGGATTACCTGGCAGATATAAGTACACTTCATGTTCAGCAAAAATTTATTTCCGACAAAATGCCGCTAAACTTTCGTTGGGTCGGGTTCGCGCTGGCCGCCATGCCCGAGGCCCGGATACTTCACATAAAACGAGACCCCGTCGCCACCTGCTGGTCCATCTTTCAGCGCCGTTTCGCAATCACCGGCGCGGGCAATGCCTATGCCTATAGCCTCAAGGATGTTGCCGAATATTACAAACTTTATCAATCGCTTATGCAGTTTTGGACAGATAGGCACCCAAATCTGATTCTCGATATTTCCTATGAATCACTTACCGAAAACCAGGCAGTCGAAACAAAAAGAATGCTCGATTATTGTGGGCTTGCGTGGCAGGCCCAATGTTTGGATTTCCACAAAAACACACGCGATGTCAAAACCGCAAGTTCGTTGCAGGTTCGCCAGAAAATGTATCGGGACAGTTCCAAGGCGTGGCGGGTTTTTGAGCCTCACTTAAAACCTTTGATTGATATCCTGAATGCCAGCGATGGTTGAAAATCCTCGAGCCGAACCCCTACTCACTCGCAGCCGCATCCTCTAGCCGCTTTTTCGCCGCCTCTTGCGCCCGCCTCTTGGCTTCAATCTTGCGCCAGGCCCGCACGTTCTTGTTATGCTCGCCAATGGTTTCGGCAAAGGCATGCCC
>JAADIC010000079.1:1857-2233 GCA_013151535.1 Alphaproteobacteria bacterium
GCCTCAATCGCCGCCTTGCCCGGATTGGCAATCGGTGTCGGCGGCAAACCGTCAATCACATAGGTGTTATATTCGGTCTTGGTGCGCAGTTCGCTAAGGCGCAGCCCGCGCCCCAGCACCCCCTTGCCCTTGGTCACGCCGTAAATCACCGTCGGGTCCGTCTGCAACCGCATGCCGCGATTAAGCCGGTTGATAAACACCGACGCGACAATCGCACGCTCCGAATTCACCCCGGTCTCTTTTTCAATGATAGACGCCAGCGTCAACGCCTCGTCCGGGCTGGCCAGCGGCAGCCCCTCGGCCCGCAAGGCCCAGGCCTCGGTGATGATCTTGTGCTGGGCCAGCGTCATCCGCCGGATCAACGACGCTCGCTCGT
>JAADIC010000079.1:2272-4351 GCA_013151535.1 Alphaproteobacteria bacterium
CCCTCGGGCGGAATATCCTTGTCCAAAATCTCACCGCTCAACAACGGCTCCTCGTTCAGCAATTGCACCACCTGCCAGCTTGTCAGGCCCTCGGGCACCGTCACCTGATAGGCCAGCGCCTTGCCCGAAACGATAATTCCCAGAACCTCATCCATCGAGGAATAAGCCGGGATTTTATATTCCCCGAACTTCAGCTTGGCGTGATCCCCGGAATAGCGCGCCGAAATCCGGAAAATTCGCGCGTCCGAAATCAGCCCCTCCTCTGCCAATCGTTCTGAAATCACCTGAAAACGATCGCCTTTTTTCACTTCAAAAACAACGTCTTCGGTGAAATCTCCGGCACCCTTCATCTGTCCGGCCCCCCAGGCGATGATCCCGCCCACAAGGGTCATGCCGACAATCAGCAGCGTAATCGCATTGGATGCAAAATGACGTACCATAAAGCTACCCGTCCACCTGAGCAAACAGAACCGAGGCATTGGTGCCGCCAAACCCGAACGAGTTTGACAGCGCCACCTTGACCTCGCGCTTAACCGCCTTATGCGCCGCCAGATCAAGCCGCGTTTCCGCCGCTGGATTATCCAGATTAAGCGTCGGCGGCGCAATCTGGTCGCGGATCGCCAGGATCGAGAAGATCGCTTCAATCGCCCCGGCAGCCCCCAGCAAATGCCCGGTGGCCGATTTGGTTGACGACATCGTCACCTTGCCCAAGCCATCGCCCAACAGCCGCTCCACCGCCGCCAACTCAATCGTATCGGCCATGGTCGATGTGCCATGCGCATTGACATAATCAATCGCGCTCGCCTCAAGCCCGGCATTTTTCAACGCCGCCTGCATCGCCCGATAGCCACCATCGCCATCGGCGGCAGGTGCGGTGATATGATAAGCATCGCCCGACATCCCGTAACCCAGAACCTCGGCATAAATCTTCGCACCGCGCGCACGCGCATGTTCCAGTTCCTCAACCACAACAATGCCCGCCCCTTCGCCCATAACAAAGCCGTCACGATCCCTGTCATAGGGCCGCGACGCCGCCTGCGGGTTGTCCGAATACTTGGTCGACAAAGCCTTACAAGCGTTAAAACCGGCAATCCCGATCTCGGAAATCGGCGCTTCGGTGCCACCCGCAACCATCACATCCGCATCGCCAAACATAATCATCCGCGCCGCATCGCCAATCGCATGCGCCCCGGTAGAGCACGCCGTCACCACCGCATGGTTCGGCCCCTTGAAACCAAACCGGATCGACACCTGCCCCGATACCAGATTAATCAACGAACCGGGAATGAAAAACGGTGAAACCCTCCGCGGCCCGCGCTCCTTCAAAATGATCGCGGTCTCGGCAATCAGGTTCAACCCGCCAATGCCCGAACCAATCATAACCCCGGTGCGCAAGCGATCCTCCTCGGCTTCCGGCATCCAGCCTGAATCCTCAACCGCCTGTTTTGCCGCTGCCATGCCGTATAAAATAAAATCACCAACCTTGCGCCGATCCTTCGGGGCCATCCAGTCATCCGCGTTGAACGTGCCATCCGAACCATCGCCAAACGGAATTTCACAGGCATAATCCGTCGCCAGATGCGACGCATCAAACCGTGTAATCGTACCCGCGCCCGACTTCGCCGCCAAAATACGTGCCCAGGTTTCTTCAACCCCGCAAGCCAGCGGTGTCACCATACCCAAACCCGTAATCACAACCCGCCGCATCTGCTCACCCCGTTCATTTGTTCTTGCCTGCCCTGATACACAATTGTTCCCGCAAGGGGCAAGCAAAAGGCACCCCAAACAGCGATTTGCCGCCCATCAAGACCCACTTCCAACCGGCCCGTATGAACCAATACTCACTCACAAACAAAAAAGGCGCCCAACAAGGCGCCCTTTTCAAAACTCACAGCGATAAAACGCTTAAGAGGCTTCGGTAATGAACTTCACCGCATCGCCAAACGACTGAATGGTCTCAGCCGCGTCATCCGGAATTTCAATGCCGAATTCTTCTTCAAACGCCATGACCAGCTCAACTGTATCAAGGCTGTCAGCACCCAGATCGTCGATGAACGAGGCGGTCTCGGTCACTTTACC
>JAADIC010000264.1 GCA_013151535.1 Alphaproteobacteria bacterium
TAACCGCTTTTGCCCAGGCCGCCCTGTCGCGTTCATCC
The DNA here is from genome assembly GCA_013151535.1 of Alphaproteobacteria bacterium. Taxonomy (GTDB): domain Bacteria; phylum Pseudomonadota; class Alphaproteobacteria; order Rhodobacterales; family Rhodobacteraceae; genus UBA5972. Next base: position 39 of record JAADIC010000264.1, read on the forward strand.
AACTCCGAGCGCCCTGACTTTCATCTCTATGTTGATGAATTCCAGAGTTTTGCCACCTCCGGCTTTTCGCTGATATTGTCCGAAGCACGCAAATACGGGTTATCACTTACCCTGGCTCATCAATATATCGAACAACTGCCCAAGGGCTTGCGCGATGCGGTGTTTGGCAATGCCTGTCAATCCCGGAGTAAAAAGGGACCATATCGCGGAGTAAAATTGGGCCAGTTGGTCTGATTGTGTCCAGCCCCCTGGAACGCGAGGCCTTTCAAATAGCAAGCGCGATCCAGGGGGCGTTGGCCGTCAGGTCAACTCATAACACCCGACGTTGTGATGAGGTGGTTTTTGCCGTTTTGCTGTGCTTCAGGCGGAAGCTCTCGCCGTTCATCTCGAGGATGTTCACATGGTGCGTAAGGCGATCGAGAATGGCGCCGGTGAGGCGTTCTGCGCCGAACACTTCGGTCCACTCATCAAATGGCAGATTTGACGTGATGATGATGGACCCACGTTCATACCGCTGCGAGATAACTTCAAACAGCAATTCGGCACCGGTTTTGCTCAAGGGGACAAAGCCCAACTCGTCAATGATCAACAGGTCTTGGCTGACCAGTTGCTTTTGCAGCCTTTGGAGGCGGCGTTCATCGGCGGCTTCGATCAATTCGTGAACGAGGGCGGCGACGGTCGTAAACCGCACTTTCCGGCCCCTCTGGCAGGCGGCCAGGCCCAGCCCCAGAGCGATATGGGTTTTGCCGGTTCCGCTAGGCCCCAACGCAATGATGTTTTCACGCCGGTCGATGAACTCGCCACGGGCCAGATCCATGGTCAGGAGCTTGTTCAGGGATGGGATGACCTTGAAGTCAAAGCTGTCGAGGCTTTTCGTGGCCGGGAACTTTGCCGCCTTGATGCCCGCTCGATCATGCGCCTTTCGCGTTCTATCAGTTCCAGCTCACACAGGCGCAGCAGGTAGATGACATGATCCTTGTTCTCGGCCGCGCATTGTTGGGCCAGTTTGCCATATTCGCTTTGGAATGTCGGCAGGCGCAGCTTTTTCAGGTGATGCTGCAAAAGGATTTGCGGGGTATCGGTCATGCCGGCACCTCCGACATCAGGCTCAGGTAACTGGCCGGGTCCGTCGTCTCAACCCGGGCTTTGGGAAGATATGGATAAATCTCCAGATCAAGCCGTGGTGGGCGCTTTTCTATCCGGCACAGAACCAGATGCTTCACCGCATCATAGCTGATAGCCCCAAGGTCGAGCGCCTGTTTGATCGCGCCCCGAACATCGGCCATACTCTTCCAAGAGCCGCAGGACTTGCACGTATTCGCGTTTACCTTTCTTGCCCATCCGCGATTGCAGCAACCTGTGTAGGGTAGTAAATACATCTGGCAGGTCCCAACCTTGCAGCGGGGCCGCCTGATCAAGCGCCCCAACCTTTTGTTCCAAAAGGGGTAAATAGTGCATCGGGTCAAACACCATGTCTGCCGTCTCATAGGAGCGCGCATGGCGAGCAATGATCTCAGAGCCACAATCGATAACAACCTCGTCAACATAACCGCGCACCTGAACCTCGCGATGGGCATAGGCCACCGGGACCGAATAATCATTGCTGCGATACCGGACCATCGAGATCGATGTCACCCTGGTTCTCACCTTCTCACAGGCGTCATAGGGAACGGGGGGAAGGGCCATCAGCGCATCAAGATCGCGCCGCATCCGTTCGCCGATACTTACTGAATGACCGCGCAGGACATGGCTTTGGCGCTCAAGACACTGCTCCTCCAGCCGGATGTTAAGCACTTCAAAACTTTCGGAACGAGGGGCCGGAACGAGGAAGTTCCGTCGGCAATAACCAATCACACCCTCGACCTTTCCCTTATCGTTTCCTTTGCCCGGACGGCCAAACCTGTCCTTGAACAGATAGTGCGATTGCAACTCGGAAAAGGTTTGGGTGCGGGTACGTTTGCCATCCGCCGACCGGCGCGGCGTATTTTTGCGCATCTCGGATGATCCAAGAATCTTGGCAACCGCTATGGTCGTGTTGTCGTACAGGATCGATTGTGGCACACCGCCAAAAAAGGCCAGCGCTGCGTTATGGCCATCACAAAAAGCTTCCGTCGTCTCACAGGGATACGTCTTCACAAAAACCGCATCCGAATGCGGCAACGTCATCGCAAAATAATGCAGTTTGCACTCAAGGCCGCCAATAACCCCAAGGGTCTCGCCAAAATCAACCTGGGCATGACCCGGCGCGTGGCTCAGGGGCACAAATACTTCCCGGGACCGGCGCTTCGCTTCACGCACATAGTCGGTCACAATCGTGAGGCTGCCGGTGAACCCATGCTCGTCACGAATGCGCTCGTAAATCCGCTTTGCCGTATGGCGTTGTTTCTTGATCTTGTCTTTGTCGTCCTTGAGAATTTGATCGATAATGCCAATAAACGGGTCCAGCTTTGGCCGCACCGGCAGCTTGGCTCGACAATACCCAAGCGGCACCGAGTGCTTCAAAATCTTCGAAACCGTCTTGCGGTCAATCCCAAAATACTGCGCCGCTGCGCGTGTACTCATCCCCTCAACATGGCAGGCCCGCCGGACCCGTGCGTATAATTCCACAGAATACATCTCCCCGCCCTTCGCTCAATAACGTCGGGCGTCAATGTGGCGGACTTTTACTCCGCGATAATCAGAAAATCTGACCGTTCCTGTGGGCCAGTATTGCTCCGCGATTTACAGATCTGTCTGTTGACGCGCAGGAACCCAAACATCACATACATCCACAATTAGAGCCTGCCTGTTCTTAATTGAACCATTGTGCGCCAGTGGATAAAGTCATTTTGAATTGATTGTGTTCAACCAGCAGAACTTATGCGTCCGCCTCAGCCTTGGCTGTGGTGACCATCTCGGACGGAAGTGGTGACTCAGGTCGAGCAAATGGTCATGAGCGCATCTCTCATTCCGTGGATCTTCTTTTTTCCTTCGAACGATGCGTAATCAACACATACGACAGAACTGCTTCATTCTTGATAACAAAATAGTATGCCTTGATAGGTCGAAATATTGATCACCAAGACATTGTTTACTTCGGAATGGTTCAACCCACGCCCAATGAGTGGGGGGCCTGCGCGTGACCACAACCAAGGGATTGTGATGAGCTGTCTCGTTGGCGCGCTCTGGTGATGTGATCAGCAATATGGGCTTCCGATTTTTATTGACTTTGTCATAATGATATAACAATATGTCATTATAACAAAGGCGAATTGTGCTCCCTCATTTCGAGCAGCACAGCGGAGG
>JAADIC010000087.1 GCA_013151535.1 Alphaproteobacteria bacterium
TGCGATCCAACTTGAACTGGAAACGCTCTATTGGTTAATTTCCACCCTGCTTGCGCTGGCGCTCCACCGTGAGTTTCCGCTTATAGCCGGTTTGAACAACCTCGACGATGACCAGCACCACGACCGAGAAATAGAAGGTCGATTTGGACATGGGGATCAGATCATGGCCAAAAATCTTGATCTGCAAGGCGTCGTTCTGCATGGCATGGGCCGCCGCCGGCCCGGCCTCGCCCAGCAAAACCACGCCAACGATGAGCAGGATGAACAGGCCCAGAACCTCGTACATGCGGTTGCGTTTCAGAAATTCAGTGACGGTATCGGCCAGTGCCAGCATGGCAAGGCCCGACACCAGAATGGCAATCGCCAATATCACGAACACATCAGTGATGGCGATGGCCGACAGGATCGAATCAAAGCAGCTGAAAACAAGGTTCATCAGCACGATCATGGTCACGACCCTGGCGGCACTTTTACTGCTGGTATTGCCCATGGGTTGCGAAAGATCCTCGACCGTCAGCATATGCGAGATCTCGCGCACGGCCGTATACATGAGGAAGATCCCGCCCACCAGAAACACCAATGTCGAGAAATTCACGCCGCCTTCAAGGATGCCGGGAATGTTAAATATGTAAAACGGTGTGCGCAGCGCCCCCAGCAATTGCACCATGACAAACAGCAGAACGATGCGCAGAACCACGGCGATGATGATGCCCCAGAACCGCACCGAACGCTGGCTTTGGGCCGGCGCGCGTTGGGATTCGATCGAGATATAAAGCAGATTGTCAAAGCCCAGGACCGCTTGCAGAAAGATCAGAACCGCAAGGTTGCCCAGATTTGCCAATGTGAAAAGATCTGCCATTTGTTCGCCCTATCTATTGTTTTGGGGCAATCTAAAGGCGAAATTCCTGCGTATCAATAGATGCCTCAACGGCATCAGTACCCGCAATATTACGCAATTGTTTATTTTTGGAAACAATTGCGCTATGGTCCGCCTTACGAAGTTACGAATGCTGACACTACCGCTAGGCTTACTGCCCCTGCTCGTGTGGCGCGCGACGACGTTGAAGGCGGGCGCAAATCGTCCATCTCGAGGGGGAGAGTTGAGATGGCAAAAGGTACTGTGAAGTGGTTCAATTCCGCGAAAGGCTACGGGTTCATTCAACCCGAGGAAGGTGAAGGTGATGTGTTCGTCCACATCACCGCCGTGCAAGAGGCCGGTCTGACCGGGCTTGAGGACAACCAGGCGATTGAATACGAGTTGGTTGACGGGCGCGACGGGCGCAAAAGCGCTGGCGAGTTGAAACTTACCGAGGGTTAACCCTTTAAGTTCAGACTGTTACCAGGAATATGCCTCAATCCCCTTCTCTGGGGGCTGAGGCTATTTGCGTTTCGGGCGGCGCATTGATTTAGACGGATCCATCGCCCGGGTGTTCGCTGATTTTGGCGCAATCTTGCGCCCGGGACCACGCGGTTTCGCAGGGGTTTTATCCTCGGCAATCTCGATCCCCAATTGGTCACGCAAGGCTTTCGGGCGAATTTCCTCGACCGCGCCGGGTTTCATGTCGCCCAGTTGAAAAGGCCCGTAAGACACGCGAATCAGGCGGTTCACGATAAGGTTGACGGCCTCCATCGCGCGGCGGATTTCGCGGTTCTTGCCTTCGCGGATGCCGATGGTCAGCCACGCATTCGCGCCTTGTTGGCGATCAATGCTGATCTGCATCGGCTGAAAACGCTCGCCATCCAGCACGATGCCTTTACGCAAGGGTGCCATCTGGTCGTCATGCGGCGCGCCGTTCACCCGCACGCGATATTTGCGTATCCAGCCGGTCGAAGGCAGCTCCAGCTTGCGTTTCAATCCGCCGTCATTTGTCAGCAAAAGCAGCCCTTCGGAATTGAGATCGAGCCGCCCGACCGACATCACCCGGGGCATGTCCTCGGGCAGGCTTTCAAACACGGTGCGGCGGCCTTTTTCATCGCGTTCGGTGGTGACAAGGCCGTTCGGTTTGTAATAGCGCCAGAGCTTCGCAGGCTCTGCCGCCGCGATTTCCTTACCATCAACGGCGATCAAGTCGCGCGGCCCGACATTGAGGGCCGGGCTGTCGATGATCGCACCATTTACCGCCACGCGCCCAGCCGCGATCATCCGCTCGGCTTCGCGGCGCGAGGCGATACCGGCGCGGGCCAGCACCTTGGCGATGCGCTCACCTTTGGGAGTATTCTGTTCCATGGGGCCGCTCTATAAGCCTCGGGCTGCGACAGCAACTCTTATCGGGGGGCGCGCGCGACAAATCCCCTTGCGTTCAAAACCGGACAAGGGCAAGAAATCCGGATGACCCGGTTCACCACCAAAATGGATGCCGCCCTGATCGAGGCCCGTGCCGCCGCCGAGCGTGGCGAAGTGCCTGTGGGTGCGGTGGTGGTTAATCCGAAGGGTCAGATCATCGCCCGGGCGGGCAATCGCACCCGCGAATTGCACGACCCGTCGGCCCATGCCGAAATCCTTGCCATTCGCGAAGCGTGTCAGATCATCGGTGCGGACCGTCTGCCGGATCACCGGCTTTATGTGACGCTGGAGCCCTGCGCCATGTGCGCAGCAGCGATTTCGCTGGCGCGGATTGCAGGCCTCTATTACGGCGCGTCCGATCCGAAATCCGGCGGAGTCGAACAAGGCGCGCGGGTATTCTCGCACAGTCAGTGCCACCACAAGCCCGACATCTACGGCGGAATTAACGAGGTCGAATGCGCTGAATTACTGCGCGAATTTTTTGCTAGCCGTCGCTGACGCCGGCCTCGGCAAAAGTTGACATACCGGAATGACAGGCCAGCGCGCCTTGCAGGATACCGATGGCCAGCGCCCCGCCCGAGCCTTCGCCAAGGCGCAGGCCCAGCGATAGCAGCGGCTCTTTTCCCAGATGTTTCAGCATTTTGGCATGGGCCGCCTCGGCCGAAACATGCCCGGCCACGCAATGATCGAGCGTACCTTGTTGGGCGCGCTCCAGCACTGCCGCCGCCGCAGTGCAGATGAACCCGTCAAGGATCACCGGAATGCGCTGCATGCGTGCGCGCAGGATCGCGCCGCTCATTGCCGCCAATTCGCGCCCGCCAAGGCAGCGCAGAACTTCAATCGGATCGGCCAGAATATCGACATGGCGCGCAAGGCCTTCGCGCACCACCTGCGCCTTGAGCGCCAGCCCGGCATCATCAACACCGGTGCCGCGCCCGACCCAATCCTCGGCGTTGCCACCGAACAACGCATTGGCAATCGCCGCCGCCGGGGTGGTGTTGCCGATGCCCATTTCACCGGTCACCAGCAGATCGGCAGCGGGGTCAACCGCGTTCCAACCGGTGGTCAGTGCTCTCAAAAACTCCGCCTCATCCATGGCAGGCGCTTGCGTGAAATCCGCTGTTGGCCGGTCAAGCTCCAGCGCTTCAACCGTCATATTTGCCCCGAAACAGCGCGAAAGCTGGTTGATGGCGGCCCCGCCTGCTTGAAAATTCATCACCATTTGCGCGGTCACTTCCGGTGGAAAAGCTGACACACCCCGCGCGGCAACGCCGTGGTTGCCCGCGAATATCACCACTTGCGGGGCGGCAATCACCGGGGCGGCCTCACCGCGCCAACCGGCATACCAGATCGCCAGGTCTTCCAGTCGACCAAGGGCGGCGGGGGGTTTGGTCAGTTGCGCGTTACGCTCGGTTGCCGCTGCCGTCGCGGTTTTGTCTGCGTTCGGCAAGTTGGACAACAAGGCCTTGAATTCGGCAATCGAGGAAAACGGAGCAGTCATGGCAGCAAACCTTGTGATAATAATTGATCTGCCGCCTGTTTAGCGGCAAAGAAGACAATGAAAAGGTCAAAACACGCAGGATCAGGGCAAATGAGCGACCCATCACAAGATCAAGGCTTTCGCGCCCACGATATTGCCGCCGCGTTTAGCCTGCTGACAATATTTCCAATTCCCGTCGATCACGAACAAGCAGGCGCGCGCGCGGCCCATGCGGTTTGGGCTTATCCGCTGGTCGGGGCGGCTTTGGGGGCCATCGCTGCCAGCATCGGCAATCTTGCCCTGGTCTTTGGAGCACCCACGGGCCTTGCGGCGGCGCTGGCGCTGGGCGTTCTGGCCCTGTCCACCGGGGCCATGCACGAGGACGGTCTGGCCGATTGTGCCGATGGTCTGGGCGGCGGGCGCGACAAGGTGCGACGTTTGGAGATCATGAAAGACAGCCGCATCGGAGCGTTCGGAGCGGTGGCGTTGATGGTAGCACTTTTGGCGCGGTTCTCGGGGATCGAGGCGCTGATGGCCGCCAATACCCTGTTCTGGCCGCTTGTGGCGGTCGGGGCCGCTTCGCGCCTGCCGATGGTTCTGGCGATGTTTCTGATGTCATCCGCGCGCGACAACGGCCTGTCCGCCAGCGTCGGCCTGCCACCGCCAAAATCCGTGGTCGCGGCGATTGGCGCGACTTTTGTTATTTGTGTGCTGACCCTTGGCTGGGGGGTCATCCCCATGCTGTTCTGGGTTGGTGCCGCAACGCTACCGTTATTCTGGCTGGCGGGCCGCCTGATCGGCGGGCAAACCGGCGACGTGCTTGGCGGCGCGCAACAACTGGCGGAAATCGCGGCACTTGGCGTGGCATTCGCGGCGGTGACTTAGCGGAACCTCTGAACACCGCGCCTCTCAGCATTTCTGCGACATGCCGAGGGGAACGTTGTGCAAAGGCACCCTAATACCGCATCATGTTGGGTTGCATATTGTCAGGTGACACTTGGCCAAGGAACGTCATAGATGGTTGCGCTGAAATGCGGGCCCTCGGGGTGGGCGGTGGTAGCCTTTCAGCCCTTTGCGAACCGGAGCTGTTCAGAGGTTGCTTAGCGGAACCGCCAATTCAGAGGTTGGATCACCGGTTTGGCTGGCGTAAGTTTAATCACGCCTAACCTCGGGGGATTCTCATGCCAAACCATCTGACAATTGTCGACCATCCGCTTGTGCAGCACAAATTGTCGCTGATGCGCGAAAAGGATACCTCCTCGGCTGTGTTCCGCCAGCTTCTGCGCGAGATTTCGGTGTTGCTGGCTTACGAGGTCACCCGCGATCTGCCGATGACCACCAAAACCATCGAAACGCCGCTGGTCGAAATGGAAGCCCCGGTGCTGGAGGGCAAAAAACTGGCACTGATTTCGATTCTGCGCGCCGGCAATGGCTTGCTGGACGGCATCCTTGATTTGATCCCTTTGGCGCGGGTCGGCTTTGTCGGGCTGTATCGCGATCACGAGACCCTGAAGCCGGTGCAATACTATTTCAAGGTGCCCGATGATCTTGCCCATCGCCGCGTGATTGCGGTTGATCCGATGCTGGCCACGGGCAATTCATCCGTCGCCGCGATCGACCTATTGAAGGGTGCCGGAGCGAAAAATATCAGCTTCATGTGCCTTCTGGCAGCCCCTGAAGGGGTTGCGCGAATGCACGAGGCGCATCCGGATGTGCCGATCGTCACCGCCTCGCTGGACGAGCGTTTGAACGAGATCGGTTATATCCTTCCGGGGCTAGGTGATGCGGGTGATCGCATGTTTGGTACAAAATAGGCTAAAAATCGCCACCAAATCGCCGCGAAGCCCTTTACTAATTCTTTAGATTTGGGCACACTCCCTGACAATAACAGGGGGCAATAATGCGGGCAGTAAACGCAGTGCTGACCGGAGCCATCGCGCTTGCGGTGACGATCGGGTTATCAACAGATCTTGGGGCGCAATCTTTACGCGCGGCCAAAGGACCGGCAGAGAGGCCGCCGTCAAGCTATAAGGGATCGTCCTATGTGGATAGCCGGGGCTGTGTGTATATCCGCGCGGGCTATGACGGCAATGTAAGCTGGATTCCACGGGTTACCCGGGCGCGCCGACAAGTCTGTGGGCTAAAGCCGACCGCTGGTATACGCTCCACCGCCCAAACCACGGTCAAGACTGCCCGCCCAACGACGCCCACAACGACTGTGGCGCTTGGTGTCGCGCCGCCAAAGGCCAAACGCAAAAAGGCCAACTGGAACTGGTTCACTGCACCGCGCCGCACCCAGGTTAAGACCGCCACGGTTCAGGCACCGGTTCTTGTGCCCACACCAAAGCTCAGGCCCAGAACACGGGTTGTGGCCGTGGCCCCGTCAGCGCCGCGTATCGCCCGTGGTGGACCCATCAGAACCACCCCGCAAGCGGTGCATCCGGCGGATTATTATAACGGTCGTCTTGGCCGCGGCGGGATCGCGGGGCAAGGCGCGCAGGTGACGCGGGTGCAGCCCTTTGTTTTGCCCAAGGGCTATAAAAGCCTGCTGACAACCGATGTGGCGCAGGCCCGTCGCGGGTTCGGCACGGCGCAGGGACAGGCGCAGATGGATCTGCTCTGGACCCAGACCACGCCGCGTCGCCTGATCGATGTGACCACCGGGCGCGACATGACAATGCAATTGCCGCAGGTCAAGTATCCTTACACCACAATCACCGCTTCGACCCGTGCCTTTGCACCAGCGACAGCCGCGCCGATCCGCAAGAAACACAAAAAGAAACGCCCCGTGGATGATGCGGCCTCGCCTTTGAACATGATCGAGGTCGAGGACGTGTCGGCGCTTGATCCGAACGTCAAATCAAATATCCCGAAAACCGAATTGAAGGTCACGACGAAAACCAAAACAGCCGCCGCGTTCCGGTTCGTACAGGTGGCCACTTTCGGTGTTCCCGCCAATGCCAGCCGCACAATGACCCGGTTCCAGAGCGGCGGCATGCCGACCGTTTCACGCGCTTTGACGCGCAAGGGCAAAACCTATGCGATTGTCATGCTCGGGCCGTTCAGGGATGACACGGCTCTGAAAGCCGCCCTCACCAGCGCCCGCAGGGCCGGGTTCTCTGATGCGTTTTTTGTGAAATAGAGACCCACCGCATAACTCGATCACCCGGGCTTCTGGTGGCGAATGCCCCGGTCGATGTCTTTCACTGGTTCGTAAGGTTGCAAACCCTTTTACCAGATTTTTCTGGCTAAAGCTGCGCAGCGCTCGCAGTATCGGTTGGGTAATCGAAAGGCCGCGCCGATGAAACTTCAGGAACTCGAGATTTTCACCGTTGGCACCCCGCCACCGGGCTGGGGCGGGCGCTACTGGATTTTCGTCAAGCTGACCACGGCTTGCGGCATCATCGGTTACGGCGAGGTTTACGCCGCCGCTGTCGGCCCTGCGGCCATGCAGGCAGTGATAAACGACGTGTTCGCGCGCCATATGCAGGGCGAAAACCCCGAAAACATCGAACTGATGTTCCGCCGCGCCTATTCCAGCGGTTTCACCCAGCGCCCGGACCCCACCGTCATGGGGGCGTTTTCCGGCCTTGAGATCGCCTGTTGGGATATCCTTGGCAAGGCGCATGACCGGCCGGTTTATGCCCTGCTCGGCGGGTTGATGAACGAACGGGTTCGCTCGTACACATACCTTTATCCGTTGCCACATCACGACCTGAAAGATTTCTGGACCAGCCCCGAGATGCATGCGGAAAGCGCGGCTCAGATGCTGAAACTGGGTTTCACCGCGGTCAAGTTCGACCCCGCAGGCCCCTACACCATACGCGGCGGCCATCAACCGGCGATGCGCGATATTGAGCGTTCCGTCGACATCTGCCGCGCCATTCGCAGCGCAGTTGGTGACAGGGCCGACCTGTTATTTGGCACCCACGGCCAGTTCACCACCTCAGGCGCAATCCGGCTGGGGCGGCGGCTTGAGGAGTTCGACCCCCTGTGGTTCGAAGAGCCGATCCCACCCGACAACATATCCGAGTTTGCCCGCGTGGCTGCAGCCGTGCGCATCCCCATCGCCACCGGTGAGCGTATGACCACAAAGTCAGAATTTGCCGCCGCCTTGCACGCAGGCGTGTCGATCCTGCAACCGGCTTTGGGGCGCTCGGGTGGCATATTAGAAAGCAAGAAGATCGCGGCCATTGCCGAGGTTTACAACGCCCAGATCGCGCCGCATCTTTACGCAGGTCCCGTTGAATGGGCCGCCAATATCCAGCTTGCCGCCAACATTCCGAACCACTTGCTAACCGAAACCATCCTGACCGGGGGGGATTTCCACCTTGCGTTGATAAAACATAGTATCAAATGGGAAGACGGCTTCATCCACGCCCCGACTGCGCCGGGCCTTGGTATCGAGTTTGACGAGGATCTAGCCCGCGCCAACCCTTACCAAGGCGCGGAGTTGCATCTGCAAATGCAGGAGGAGCCGTGCGATTACAAAGGCGGCAACAATTTCGCAGGCGGCGCACCACCACGCGAATCGTAGGATGCGTGCTCTGCACGCATCGCGCCAGTTTCATCCACAGATGCGTGGGGACCACGCATCCTACCTTGAACCTTGTCCCCCAAAGCCCCACATTTACCCGAATATCCTTTTAGAAAGCCATTACCGTTGTCCCGCAAACTGCCAATCACATTCCTGCTGATTACTGTCGCGCTTGACAGTATCGGTATCGGGATCATCATGCCGGTGATGCCCGATCTGCTGATTGAGCTGGGGGCCACCGGCCTGTCACAAGCCGCCACTTGGGGCGGGGCCATGGCGGCGGTGTTTGCGGTGATGCAGTTTCTGTTTGGCCCAACAATTGGCAATTTGTCTGACAGGTTTGGCCGCAGGCCCGTTCTGCTGGTCTCACTGGCCGCCATGTCGGTGGATTACATCATCATGGGCTTCGCCAATTCGGTCTGGATATTGGTGATCGGGCGGATTATCGGCGGTATCACCTCGGCCACCCAATCCACCGCCAGCGCCTATATGGCCGACATATCCTCGCCCGAGGAAAAGGCGCAGAATTTCGGCCTGATCGGCGCGGCCTTCGGCGTAGGCTTCATCCTTGGCCCTTTGCTCGGCGGCCTTCTGGGCGAGCTTGGCCCGCGCGCGCCATTCTTTGCCGCTGCGGCACTTGCTGCCGCCAACACCATTTTCGGGCTGATCGTGCTGCCCGAAACCGTTACCGATGCCATCCGCCGCCCGTTTTCGTGGCGCCGCGCCAACCCCGTCGGGGCCTTCCGGCACATGGGCAAATTGCCCGGCGTGCGCCGCCTGATGCTGGTGTTCTTTTTCTATAACATCGCGTTTTTCGTCTATCCCAGCGTTTGGGCCTATTTCACCCAGGAACGATTTGGCTGGGAGCCTTCGATGGTCGGCGTCTCGCTGGCCGTGTTCGGGGCCTCCATGGCCATCGTGCAAGGCGGTTTGATCCGCGTGGTGATCCCACGACTGGGCGAGCATCGCACCGTCATCCTCGGGTTTTCGATCACCGTGGTGGCGTTCCTGATCTATTCGCTGGCTTACGAAGGCTGGCAGATTTTCGTACTCGCCCCGCTCACCTCGCTGGGCGTGATCGCGGGCCCGGCTTTGCAAGGCATCATGTCGCGCACCGCCCGCGACGATCAACAGGGCGAGTTGCAAGGCATTCTGACTTCGATTTCGGCCCTCAGCGTCATTATCAGCCCGCTGATGATGACCAATGTGTTCGCCTATTTCACCCGCGAGGGCACACCGTTCTATCTGCCGGGTGCGCCGTTCATCTTGTCCATGGGGTTGGTCTTGCTGGCTTTGCTGGTCTTTTCAGGGCGCAAGCGGCTTTATTCTTACAAGCCTTGACAGGTCGCTGGAATATCCCGTCAGCGATGTTTGGGCGCGGCTCTAGTGCCAGATGCAGCGGTGGCGTTGTATTCCCATTCAAAAGCGGGATAGATATCCTTGAGTCTTCACAAGACAGTCTAAGAAAGAGCCTCCCATGAAACTTGTCACCTATCGCAACCATGCCGCTGATGCGGGCCATCTCGGGGCTTTTGTCGGCGACCAGATCGTTGATCTGGAAAAATTTGGCGCGGCGGTGGGCGAGGATTTGCCGGCCACTATGCTGGAATTCATCGACCTTGGCCCGTCTGCGGTGCGCCAGATCGGTGATTTACTGGATGAAATGGCCGATGAATGGCCGATTGGCTGCGCCACCGCACTGGCCAATGTCACCTTGCTGGCCCCCATCCCGCGCACCCGCAAGAACATCTTCGGCATCGGGCTGAATTATGTCGAGCATATTGCCGAAAGTTCCTCGGCCCTGGACACGGGGTCCGAGCTGCCTGACAAGCCGGTGGTATTCACCAAACCGCCGACCGCGATCATCGGCACGGGGGAAGCGATCCAGCACAACGCGGCGATCACCCAGCAGTTGGATTGGGAGGTGGAACTGGCTGTAATTATCGGCACGACCGCCACCCGTGTGGCCGAGGCTGATGCCATGGCACATGTGTTCGGTTATTCGGTGATGGTGGATGTATCGGCGCGCGATAACCGGCGGGCGGGGCAGTGGATTATCTCCAAAGGCCAAGACACTTACGCGCCTTTTGGCCCCTGCATCGTGACAGCGGACGAGATCGAGGATCCGCATAATCTTGAGCTGTGGCTGACCAAGAATGGCGAGGAAAAGCAGCGCTCCAACACCAAACACATGTTGTTCAAAATTCCGGCCCTGATTGCCGATCTGTCCAGCGGCATGACGCTGGAGCCGGGCGATGTGATCGCCACCGGCACGCCGGAAGGTGTGGGCGCTGGGTGCGACCCGCAGGAATGGATGTGGCCCGGCGACGTGATTGAATGTGGGGTTGAAGGGATTGGTGAGTTGCGCAATCCGGTGGTGGCTGTTTAGGCGTCCAAGCCGACCTCGCTGAACGCTCGTCGGCTGGGGGCTTGGCCCCCAGACCCCCCAGAGTATTTGGGGAACAATGAAAAGCTCAGGCTTTGACGCGTTCCATTTTGGGGTCGTAAAGCGGGGCGAGCTGGACCTTGCATTTGAACCGTTCGGTCGCGATTTCAAGCTCGTATTGGCCCGAATTTACATAACCCGCATCAACACCGTCCGAATTGCGGATATAACCATAGCCAATGGGTTTACCGATGCTGTGGCCAAAGCCGCCCGAGGTTAGCCAGCCGACAGGTTTACCATTTCGGAAAATGGTTTCACGGCCCAATAGAACCACATTTGCATCCTCCAGCGTGAAACAGGCCAGTCGCTTTTTGACGCCGTCTTTTTGCTGCTTCGTAATCGCCGCGCGGCCCTTGAATGGCGTTTTGGTGTTCATCTTCACCGCCCAGCCAAGCCCTGCCTCAAGCGGGGTGTGATCCGGGCCGATATCCGATCCCCACGCGCGATAGCCTTTTTCAAGGCGGCAGGATTCTATAGAGCGGTAGCCAGCGTTTTGCAGCCCATGCGCCGCGCCCGCTTGCATCAGTGTGGTATAAACCGCGCTGGCATACTCAACAGGCAGGTGCAGCTCCCACCCCAGTTCACCCACATAAGTGATGCGCAAAGCCTGCACGGGGCAACCGGCGATTCCGATGGTTTTAGTCGTGCCAAAGGGAAAGCCCACATTGGAAACGTCAGCACCTGTGACCGTTTCCAGTATCCTACGCGCGTTAGGCCCCATCAATGACAGCACCGCATTGGCCGAGGTGATGTCGAATAGCTGGCAATTCAGCCCCGCCGGAATATTGCGTGCGATCCAGTTGAAATCATGGGTGGCAAAACCGGTGCCGGTGACGATGTAAAATTCGTCCTCGGCCACCCGCGCCACGGTCAGATCACACTCAATCCCGCCCTTATCATTCAGCATCTGGGTATAGGTCAGCGCCCCCACCGGCTTGTCCACATCATTGGCGGCAATCCAGTTGAGCGCGGCCAGCGCATCCGGCCCCTTGAGGGCGAATTTGGCGAACGAGGTCTGGTCGATCAGCACCGCTGAGGTGCGAATGGCGCGATGTTCGCGCGCGACCGCGTTGAACCAGTTCTGGTGGCCAAAGGAATAGACGTCCTGTGCCACCTGCCCCGCCGCCAGATCGGCAAACCAGTTTGGCCGCTCCCAGCCCAGCTTTTCGCCAAAACATGCGCCCTGTGCCAACAAGCTGTCATAAAGCGGCGACTTCCGGCAAGGCCGCCCGCTTTGGTTCTCCTCATACGGCCAGCCCATGGTGTAATGCTTGCCGTAAGCCTCAATCGTGCGGGCGCGCAGCCAGTCGGTGTCAAAATGCGGTCGCCCGAAGCGGCGAATGTCGGCGGACCACAGATCAAACGGCGGCTCACCGTTCTTGACCCATTCCGCCAGCGCCATACCAGCCCCGCCGCCCGAGGCGATACCAAAGGCATTGAACCCGGCCCCGACGAAGAAATTGCGCAGCTCGGGCGCTTCGCCGATGATGAAATTCCCATCCGGCGTGAAGCTTTCCGGCCCGTTGGTCAGGGTTTTGATGCCTGCATGCTCAAGTGCCGGTACACGGCCCAAGGCCAGTTCCATCAAAGGTTCAAAGTGATCATAATTGCTGTCGAGCAGGGTGTAGTGGAAATCTTTCGGGATGCCGTTCACCGCCCAAGGGATCGGGTTGGCTTCGTATCCGCCCATGACCAGCCCGCCGACTTCCTCTTTATAATAAGTCAGCCGGTCAGGGTCGCGCAGGGTCGGCAGGTTTTTTGGCATATTCTCAATCGCCTCGGTCACCATATACTGGTGCTCCATGCTAATCAGCGGCACATTCACACCGAACCGCGCGGCGAAATCGCGGCTCCATTGACCGGCACACAGCACCACGCGCTCGCATTCAATGCGGCCCTGATCGGTGATTACGGCGCGGATCACACCGCCCTCGATCTCGATATCCGTGACCTTGGTATCCTCGAATATCTGCGCCCCGTTCATGCGCGCGCCCTTGGCCAGCGCTTGGGTGATATCGGACGGATTGGCCTGCCCGTCGGTGGGCATAAAGGCCGCACCGATGACATCATCCACATTCATCAGCGGCCAGAGATCCTGTGCCTCGCGCGCAGTCAGCAACTCCATCTCAAGGCCAAAAGAATGGGCCGTGGTGGCCTGGCGCTTGACCTCGATCCAGCGTTCAGGATTGCAGGCAAGGCGCAAACCGCCGTTCATCTTCCAGCCGGTGCCAAGGCCGGTTTCCGCTTCAAGACTGTTATAAAGCTCAACCGAATAGCCCAGCAATTGCGTGATATTGGCGTTGGAACGCAATTGCCCGACCAGCCCGGCGGCGTGAAAGGTGGTGCCAGAGGTTAGTTTCTTACGCTCCAGCAATACGGTTTCAATGCCCAGTTTTGCCAGATGGTAAGCGGTGGAACAGCCGATGATACCGCCGCCGATGATGACAGTTTTGGATGATTTGGGAAGGTCGGACATGGCGGGCCTTAGCTTTGTTGGAATGTGCTGTAAGCGGCGCGAAAACGGGTAAGATTGTCTACTGTGTAGGCACCATAGTCAAAATCAATGGTCGAGGTCATTTCTGACACCATGCTCCACATGGTTTCGCGCAGCAAGGACGCGCATTTCATCGCATGAAACCGGTGCAAAAGATCATCCGTAACTGGCGCCTCAAAGTAGGTTTCCAGCAGCGTGGTTCCCTGTGCAGTGTTCAGATCGTTGTTCGAGGCCAAACCGCCAAGATCGAAAAGCGGCGTGTTGAAACCGGCGTAATCCCAGTCGATCAGCCACAACCGCGCGCCGTCATCCAGAATGTTGGCGGCCAGCATATCGTTATGGCCAAACAGTTATGGCCAAACACCATGTCAAACGGCCCAGCCCGGGTTTCAAGGCGATTGCCGATCCCGGCCAGTTCCTGCGCCAGACTGGCGTGTGGGCTTTGGTTCTTGCCAAGCTGTGCTGCATAATCGCGAATGATGTGAAACACCCAGAAGATCACGGTGGGGCCACGCAAATGGGCGGGGATATCTTTGTGGCAGCGGCGCAGCAGGGCGATCACCCGCGCCAGTGTTTCGGGCTTTTGGATATCCTCGGGCGTCAGGGTTTTGCTGTCGATAAAATCCAGCACCAGAATACCGGGTTCGGCGTGGAGCACTTCGGGTGAAAGGCCAGCGGCGTAAGCGGCGCGGCTGGCGGCAAGTTCGTTGAAACGCAGGACATGTGGTGTTCGGGAATGTCTTGCCCGATGCGCACGACATATTTACGGGTGTGGTCGGTGACCACAAAATTGACGTTGGTGAGGCCACCGTCCAAGGACGCGATATCAATACCGCCTGACCAGATCGGTAGGGCCTTGATGCGATCTTGGGTGCTGGTGTTGTTCATGGTCGATCCGGTTGTGCAGGGCAAGGGGTGGCCATCAATCCTGACAGCGTCGCCGCCGCCCGATCAAGGCTCGCATCGGACAGATCGTCAAGATGTAACACTTTCGCCGCCTCCGTATCCGGCCCGTTCTGCTTGGAATAGCGCGGGTCGTAATGGTGTTGCATCAGCTCGGAAGCCAGCGCCTCAAACGCGCCCTGCTGTGCCAGTTCAAGCCAATGCTCGATCCGCTCCGCCGGATGTAACGGGCGCAGCCGGTTGATGATCGCCGCAAGCGCCCACCGATCCTCGACCAGATCGCCATAAGCCTTGGTCAGATAGCGCGCGCGCTCCGCCAGCGGAACATCCAGAAAGATACGCGGTGCGGCGCGCATGGCTTTCCACAGGCTGGGCGGCACATATAGCTGGCCGACCTTGCTGGATTCCGCCTCGACCATCACCGGACGGGCGGGATCGAGCCGTGCGATTTCCATCGCCAGTGCTCCCTCAAACGCCTTTTGGCTGGGTTGGCCACCAGCGCGCGCACCAAACAGCGAGCCGCGATGATTGGCCAGCCCCTCCAGGTCAATCACCTGCGCGCCAGCCGCTTTGAGCCGCGCCAGTATCTCGGTTTTCGCGGTGCCGGTATTGCCGCCCAACACCATGACGGGAGCAGGAAAAACATCGTCATAAACGCGGCGCACCACCAGTCGGCGATAACTGCGATAGCCGCCGTCAAGCACCTGCACCCGCCAGCCGATCTGCGCCAGAATGGTGGCGAACGAGCCAGACCGCTGCCCGCCGCGCCAGCAATAGACCAAGGGACGAAAGCCGCCACCTTCATCCACCAACGTGTTTTCCAGATGATGCGCCGCATTGCGCGCCACCAGTGCGGCGCCCAATTTGCGGGCGCGAAAGCGGCTGTCTTGCACATAGATCGTGCCGATACGGGCGCGCTCTTCGTCATCCAGAACCGCCAGGTTGATCGCGCCGGGCAGGTGATCCTGCGCGAATTCGGCGGGCGAGCGCACGTCAATGATCCGGTCAAACGCCAGCGCGTCAAGTTGCGAGAGTTCTGTCAGTTCAAAAGCCATAACGATGCTTAGCTCAAGCCAAAGCACGGCGAAAGTCACGAACCGTCTTTTCATCCGGTAAGGGCTGTGGTTAGCTTGACTTCACCGAAAAATAAGGCGTCGCGTTTGGCCCATCTGCACGATATTCCGCCCAGAACCCGTGGCAGCGTTGAAAAACTGCCCTGTCCGGTGTTCGAGACCACGAATTTTGTCGCGGGTGGACCGTTAAGCGAACGTCGGGTTGCGATGATTTCAACCGCAGGATTGCACAAGCGCGGCGACCGTCTGTTCAACCTCGGGGCCTCGGATTTTCGCGTCGTGCCGAATGACGCCCCCGCAAATGATATTCTGATGAGCCATGTCTCCATCAACTATGACCGCACTGGATTTTTGCAGGATATCAACATGGTTCTGCCGCTGGATCGTCTGGCGCAAATGGCGGATAAGGGCGAAATCGGTTCGGTGGCCTCGGAGCATTACAGCTTCATGGGCGCGACCGATCCGACCCAGATGCAGGATCAGGCGGCGCAGATCGCGGGCATGCTGAAGGCCGATCAGGTCGACGCGGTTCTGCTGGTGCCGGTCTGACCGCATTGTACGCGCGCCGTGTGCGTGCTGGCCCATTATCTTGAAAACGCCGGTATCGCCACGGTGGTGATTTCACTGGTGCGGCTGCATAGCGAGAAGATCAAGCCGCCGCGGGCGCTGTTCGTGCCGTTCGAGCTTGGCCGCCCGTTGGGCAATCCCGGCGATATCGCGGGGCAGATGGATGTGTTGCACGCGGCTTTGGCGATGCTGGATCACACGGGGCCAGAGCCGTTATTGGCGGACTATCCTGATCCCGCGCCGGTGAAGTCAGGCGATTGGAAACCCGCTTTTGATGTGCCAGGAGCGGCGGAATTGTCGGGCGCTGCCCTCAGGGCAGAATGTGCCGCGATGCTGCCGCCCTATCATGCGCAGGCCCGGAAAACCGGACGCTCCACGTTCGGGCTTAGCGGGCTAACACCGGAAGAGGTGATCGCGCTTGTGGCTGACCAGTTGGACGGCGCGGGGTCGCGTATTTCCAGCAAACTGATACGCTTTGCGGTTGATGATTTGAAGTCGCTTTATCTGGAGTCCGCCTGTCTGGACCAACCCCCGTTAAGCAGCGCCGCTCTGTCCGGCTGGTTTTGGCGGCAAACACTTGCAGCGCAGGCCATCGCGAAGTTCCGCACCGATTTCGCGACCAGTGACGACAAATCCCGCCAGATGATCGCGAGTTTTATGGTTCCGGGAGAATGGGTGGATGATCTGGCGCTTTAGCCCTTTACCAAAATTTTCGGCACACCCGGCGTCATTTTGCCAATAATCGCCGCCTCGCCGTAGCCTTGCGCATGAAACAACGCCAAAATCTCAATCGCCAGTTCCGGCGCAACCGACACCAGCAATCCGCCCGAGGTTTGCGGATCAAACAGCAGGTTACGCTGCCAGTCGTCCAGCCCATTGGGCAGGGCCACGTTGGCTCCGAACGCCTCGCGGTTGCGGGTTCCGGCACCGGTGTTCAGGCCAGCCTGTGCGAACGGCACGGCTGAACTCAGAAACGGAACCGCCACAAGATCAATGCGTGCGCCAAGGTTCGAGCCTTCGCAAACCTCCATCAAATGACCCAGCAGGCCAAAGCCGGTCACATCGGTCATGGCGTGCACGCCGTCATATTCGGCCAGATCAGCCCCGATGGAATTCAACTTGGTGGTGGTGGCGATCATCTGTTTGTAATCCGTCGCCGACAGATCACCGCGCTTGAACGCATTGGACAGGATGCCGACGCCAAGCCCCTTGCCAAGGATCAGCACATCACCGGCCCTGGCGGTGGAATTGCGCTTGATCTTGTCGGGATGCACAAGGCCGATCACCGCAAGGCCATAGATCGGCTCGGGGCTGTCAATCGAATGGCCACCGCCAACGATGATG
>JAADIC010000027.1 GCA_013151535.1 Alphaproteobacteria bacterium
AGACAACAGATAAGGTGGGTTCAATGCGGATATTTTACTGGGCAATTACAGCGATCACCGTCGGATTGGCGGCTTATCTGATATTGGTGGCCGGGCCTTATCTGACCGGGCAGGCGGGTGGCCTCGCGCCGTTTGATCTGCGCCGCTCGGGGTATTCACCGTTTGAGGCGAAACAATTTCTCGATGCGCTCAGCCCTGATGGCGCGGCGTTTTACCTGAAGGTCTGGTGGCCGCTGGATACGGTGTTTCTGCTGGCACTGGCGCTGTTTTCGGGCTTGTCGATCCGCTATCTGTATCAGGGCGGGGCAGGGATGTGGGGCAGCGCCGCCAAGCTCGTGCCGGCGGCTTACATCCTGTTTGATTTCATCATGGAGAACCGCAAAGTGGCCGAGATGATCCGCGGCGGGGCCGAGGCGCTGACAGAGGCAGAGGTGCTGAGTGCTGCGTTGATGACCGAGATGAAGTTCGTGGTGTTCTATCTGATCGTCGCCTTGTTGCTTGGCGGGGTCTTCTATCGCTACCGGGCCGGAAAAGCGGTGAAATGAAGTTCACGGTGGCGATTGATGGCCCGGCGGCGGCGGGCAAGGGCACGATTGCCAAGGCGGTCGCGGCGCATTTCGGTTTTGCCCATCTGGACACCGGATTGCTTTATCGCGCGGTCGGGGTGCTGTCCCAAGGCGATGATCCCGTAAAAGTCGCACGCGCGCTTTCACCTGATGATCTGCAAAGGGATGATCTGCGCAGTGCCGCCGCCGCTGAACTGGCCTCTAAAGTCGCACCCAACCTTGACGTGCGGGCCGCCCTGCTGACATTTCAACGCGATTTTGCCCGCCGTGAGGGTGGCGCGGTTCTGGACGGGCGGGACATTGGTACGGTGATTTGCCCCGATGCGGAGGTTAAGCTGTTTGTCACTGCCTCGGCTGAAGTTCGCGCCAAGCGGCGACTGGCCGAATTTGGGCCGGACGCCAGCTTTAATGAGGTTCTGGCAGATGTTCTGGCGCGCGACAAACGCGATGCCGAACGCAGCGCGGCCCCAATGAAACCGGCCCAAGATGCGCTCTTGCTAGACACGTCAAACTTGTCTATAGACGCCGCTGTTACCGAAGCGGTGGCCAATATAACAAAAGCACTTGAGGGTCGGAGATAATACCGGCCCTTTGTCGTTTTTTTGCCAGCACTTCACTCATCGAAACCCCAAGACCGGCGGAAACAACCGTTCGGCCAGCCAAAGCACTGAAAAGGAATAATATTTACATGTCTGCATCTGCAAGTATGGACGAGTTTGAAGCCCTTCTGAACGAAAGTTTTGAACTTGATACCCCCGACGAGGGTTCCGTCGTCAAAGGCACTATTCTGGCGAT
Source organism: Alphaproteobacteria bacterium (assembly GCA_013151535.1). Classification (GTDB taxonomy): domain Bacteria; phylum Pseudomonadota; class Alphaproteobacteria; order Rhodobacterales; family Rhodobacteraceae; genus UBA5972. The sequence continues at coordinate 1,362 of JAADIC010000027.1, forward strand.
TGAAGCCGGACAGGCCATCATCGACATCGGCTATAAAATGGAAGGCCGAGTTGATCTCAAAGAATTTGCAAGCCCCGGTCAGGACGCCGAAATCGAAGTTGGCGATACGGTCGAGGTTTATCTGGAGCGGGTTGAAAACGCCCGTGGCGAGGCTGTGGTCAGCCGCGACAAAGCCCGGCGCGAAGAAGCCTGGGATCGTCTGGAAAAAGCTGCGGAAAAAGAAGAGCGTGTCGAAGGCGCGATCTTTGGCCGTGTCAAAGGCGGCTTTACCGTTGATCTGGGCGGCGCGGTTGCGTTCCTGCCCGGCTCACAGGTTGATGTGCGCCCGGTGCGCGATGCTGGCCCGTTGATGGGTCTGGCCCAGCCGTTTCAAATCCTGAAAATGGATCGGCGCCGTGGCAACATCGTTGTATCGCGCCGCGCCATTCTGGAAGAAAGCCGCGCCGAACAGCGGGCTGAAATCGTTGGTAACCTCAATGAGGGTGATAGTGTTGACGGCGTGGTCAAGAACATCACCGAATACGGTGCGTTCGTTGATCTCGGTGGTGTTGACGGCTTGCTGCACGTCACCGATATGGCATGGCGTCGGGTTAATCACCCGTCTGAAATCGTCACCATCGGTGAAACCATCAAGGTGCAGATCGTCAAGATCAACAAAGAAACCCACCGCATCAGCCTTGGCATGAAACAGCTCGAGGATGATCCCTGGACGCTGGTTGCCGGCAAATATTCGCTGGATACCGTGCACACCGGCCGCGTCACCAACATCACCGATTACGGCGCATTTGTTGAGCTGGAGCCGGGTGTTGAAGGTCTGGTTCACGTTTCCGAAATGTCCTGGACCAAGAAGAACATCCATCCCGGCAAGATCGTGTCTACTTCGCAAGAAGTTGAAGTGATGATCCTTGAAATCGACAGCGCCAAGCGCCGCGTATCCTTGGGCCTCAAGCAGACACAGGGCAACCCGTGGGAGAATTTCGAGGCGGCGTTCCCCGTGGGCACGCAAGTTGAAGGTGAAGTCAAGAACATCACCGAGTTTGGCCTGTTTGTTGGTCTTGAAGGCGATATCGACGGCATGGTTCACCTCAGCGATCTGGATTGGAACCGCTCCGGCGAAGAAGCCATGGAAGATTACCGCAAGGGCGACATGGTGAATGCCATTGTAACCGACGTGGATACCGACAAAGAGCGTATCTCGCTGTCGATCAAGGCGCTGGACGGCTCGTTTGATACGGCCACGGCTGGTGTCAAGCGCGGCGCGATTGTTACCGTGACCGTCACATCGATTGAAGACGGCGGCATCGAGGTCGAGTATGACGGCATGAAGGCCTTCATCCGCCGCTCGGATCTGTCGCGTGATCGGGCCGAACAACGCCCCGAGCGTTTCGCGGTTGGCGATCATGTGGATGCCCGCGTCACCAACATCGACAAATCCTCGCGCCGTCTTGGCCTGTCGATCAAGGCGCGTGAGATTGCCGAAGAAAAAGAAGCGGTGGAACAATATGGTTCATCGGATTCCGGCGCTTCGCTTGGCGACATTCTGGGGGCCGCGCTTAAAGGTCAGGACGACGACAAATAAGCCCTGCCAACCGGCACTGTATCAATCCTGGAAACGGCCCCCAAAGCGGGGCCGTTTTTGTGTCGAATCACTTTTAGTCAAGATTGTGCTGGTCATGAAATTACCGCCATCTGGCGTGAAATTTCCACGCGCTTGGGCGGATATGCAAAAAATATCCCAACAAACAGCACCTTAGATGGATTTATCCGGTAATCTGTGGCCATGGCTCTATTCCCTGACCGGGATTTTTCTGCCAATATCGCGGACAGTAGATTTTGAAAAATCGCTGCCAAGCGCACATTCAACCCATAGGGAGGGTTTCAGTATGATCCGTTCGGAACTGGTCGAGAAAATCGCGAGCGAAAATCCGCATTTGTATCAGCGGGACGTGGAGCGCATCGTGTCCACCGTCTTTGACGAGATCATTCAGGCCATGGCCGATGGCAACCGGGTGGAACTGCGCGGCTTTGGCGCGTTTTCAGTCAAGAAACGGGATGCCAGAACAGGGCGCAACCCGCGCACGGGCGAGTCGGTCGCGGTTGCGGAAAAACATGTGCCGTTCTTCAAAACCGGCAAAGCCTTGCGGGACCGTCTGAACGGCGGCTGATCTGGCTTTGCCCCCGTTTGGGGCCGATTTGCCCTTAGATAACCGAGGTCGTTATGCGTTATATCCGCTATGTGTTCTGGGCCTTTGTCGGGCTGGTTTTGATCGTGGTTTCTCTGGCCAATCGCGGCCCGGTAAGCGTCAATATCGTACCCGAAGAATTCGCCGGCTTCCTGCCGTTTGGCAATTCCTATTCCCTGCCGCTATTTTTGGTCATCCTGGGCGCAGTTCTTGTCGGCCTTCTGATCGGGTTCGTCTGGGAGTATATCCGCGAATTCAAACAGCGCAGCGATGCGGCAAAACGCAAGCGCGAACTGAACCGGTTGGAGCGTGAAGTGCAAGGGCTGCGGGCAAAAACCGGCGAGGGCAAGGACGACGTTCTGGCCCTGCTGGATTAGAGCCCGCTGATGCAGGTCAAAATCTGCGGCCTTTCCGAAATTCGCCATATCGAGGCGGCGGCCAAAGGTGGCGCGCGGTATGTTGGCTTTGTATTTTTCCCGAAATCACCGCGTTATGTTTCAATTGAGGCCGCGCACGATCTGATGCTGGCGGTCCCCGAGGGCATTTGCAAAGTCGCGCTGGTTGTCGATGCGGATGACGGGCTTTTATCGGAACTGACAGACAGGTTGCCGATCGACATGCTGCAATTGCATGGCGATGAAACGCCCGAGCGTGTGGCCCAAATCCGCGAGGTTTGCGGCCTTCCAGTGATGAAGGCGGTCGGGGTCGCGGATGAAAGTGACCTGCCAGCATTGGCTGATTATGCCCGCGTCGCCGATCAAATTCTTGTGGATGCAAAACCACCGAAAAACGCCGAACTGCCCGGCGGCAATGGCCTGTCTTTTGACTGGCGTCTGATTGCCGGACGCCGATGGGCTGTGCCGTGGATGCTGGCCGGTGGGCTGACGCCTGACAATGTAGCCGAGGCGGCGCATTTGACGGGTGCGCAAGTTGTTGATGTATCCTCGGGCGTGGAAAGCGGGCCGGGGATGAAAGACAGCGCGCGAATCGCGGCGTTTCTGGCGGCGGCGGCGACTTAGAAAAATTTTACCGAAAATTTTTCCCCACCAAAAATTTTTCGATAAAAATTTTCGGCGCTGCTTTGACTTTACCATAGTCCCCGCGTGGCTTAAATGCTGAGTGATGCAACCGAGGATATTGCGATGACCGATCTGAAAAACTCTTACATGGCTGGCCCGGATGAACGCGGCCGTTTTGGCGATTTTGGCGGGCGGTTTGTTTCTGAGACCTTGATGCCGCTGATCCTTGACCTTGAGGCCGAATATGAGCGCGCCAAGCTCGATCCGGCATTCTGGGCAGAAATGGACGATCTGTGGAAGCATTATGTAGGCCGCCCCAGCCCGCTTTATTATGCCGAACGCCTGACCGAAAAATTCGGCGGTGCCAAGATTTATCTGAAGCGTGATGAGCTGAACCACACCGGTGCCCACAAGATCAACAACGTGCTGGGCCAGATCCTGCTGGCGCGGCGTATGGGCAAAACCCGGATCATAGCTGAAACCGGCGCGGGCCAGCACGGCGTTGCCACGGCCACGGTTTGCGCGCGCTTTGGGCTGGATTGTGTGGTCTTCATGGGCGCGCATGATGTCGAGCGTCAATCGCCCAACGTGTTTCGTATGCGCCTTTTGGGGGCCAAGGTGGTTTCCGTTACCTCGGGGCGTGGCACCCTGAAAGACGCGATGAATGACGCCATGCGCGACTGGGTGACCAATGTGCATGACACGTTTTACTGCATCGGCACCGTGGCGGGGCCGCATCCCTATCCGGCCATGGTGCGCGATTTCCAGTCGATCATCGGCAAGGAAGTCCGCGAGCAGATCATGGAGCGCGAGGGCCGTCTGCCTGACAGCCTGATCGCCGCCATCGGTGGTGGTTCAAACGCCATGGGCCTGTTCTTTCCGTTTCTCGATGACAAGGATGTGCGCATCATCGGGGTCGAGGCTGGCGGCAAAGGTGTCAACATGAAGATGGAGCATTGCGCCTCGCTCACTGGCGGGCGGCCCGGCGTTTTGCACGGCAACCGCACCTATCTGTTGCAGGATGATGACGGGCAAATCCTTGAGGGTTTCTCGATCTCGGCAGGTCTGGATTACCCCGGCATCGGGCCGGAACATTCTTGGCTGCACGAAACCGGTCGCGCCGAATATGTGGCGATTACCGATAAAGAGGCACTGGCGGCGTTTCAAATCTGCTGCGAGGCCGAAGGCATCATTCCGGCACTTGAACCCTGCCACGCGCTGGCCCATGTGGCCAAGATCGCGGGGGGCCTGCCCCGCGATCATCTGATGGTGATGAACATGTGCGGGCGCGGTGACAAGGATATCTTTACCGTCGCCAAGGCGCTTGGGGTTGAGATTGATATGGGCGGGTAGCCCGCCCTTCAATGGATCACCGTCCGGGAAACCGGGCGGGTTTGTCGGTAGCGGCCAAAATCGGCTGCATAAACTCTGGTTTATGCGTCTCTAACGTCGGTTTATTGCGCTTCTCGTAACCCATTTGATAATGGTTCATTCACAAACAACCGGCCAGCCTGACCTTATGAACGGCGCATGTCGCGCTGTGGACAGGAGAGAAAACAATGAAAATGACATCCCTTAAGGCGCTTCTATTGGCTGGTACCGCGATTGTTGCGGCGTCTTCAGCCCAGGCTGCTTTGGTTGATGACGTGGTGAATGATCTGATCGGCCAGGGGTATACCGCGGTTGAGGTCACCAACGGCACCAACAGCTTCAAGGTTGAAGCCATGAAAGACGGCATTCAATACGAAGCCGTGTTTGATGCCACAACCGGCGAAATGGTTGTTGATGGCACCAGCTTTGAAGACGGTCTGGACGATGGTTCTGCAGACAGCGCCGGTTCAGGTGGTGACAGCGGTGGTTCCGGCGGTGACAGCGGTGGCTCTGGTGGTGACAGTGGTGGCTCTGGTGGTGCTGGCGACGCTGGTGGTTCAGGTGGTGGTTCAGGTGGTGGCGGTGACGCCGCCTTCCTGATGGGCCCCGAGCTTGACTATCTGACCGGCGGTCAGGGTGGCGATATTGAATTTGTCTGACACAAGTTTGCTCTGACCCGACAAACTTGAAGACAAGTTGGCCCGCCTGCGTTACAAATGCAGGCGGGTGCAACAGCCCAATGAATGAGGTATGAGATGCGACGTCGTGTATTGATGGCATTATGTATGACCGCCGTCATGGGGATGACCCCGGCCTACGGGCAGACGGTGGAAGAGCGTTATCTGGCGCAGCTAAAATCGCAAGGTTTTAACAATGTGAGCGTCAGCCGCACCTGGCTGGGGCGCACCCGGATCACCGCCTCGAGCAAAAACAAGAGCCGCGAGATCATTTTCAATTCGCGCTCGGGTGAAATCCTGCGCGATTATTACGAGGATACTTCAGACGATCCGACCTTCGAGCTGTTGGATCTCGGCTCGGGTGACGAGGATAATTCAGGAAACTCGGGCAACTCCGGCTCTTCCGGCAATAGCGGCGAAGGTGGCGAAGGTGGAGGTTCCGGCGGTGGCTCTGGCGGCGGTGGAGGCGGCGGTGGCGGCGGGTTCAACTATCTGACCGGTGGGCAGGATGCCGATCTATCAATCGAGCACATTTTCAACGTGGACAACCTTGAGGATATCAAGTGAACAACCCATGGTTTATGCGAATTATCGTCCTGCTACAGGTGATTTTCTCGATCTTTTTTCTTTCGGATATTCTGGCCAATATTATCGGCCTGCGGTCCAAGCCGATCTCGTGGCGCGCCCGCGAATTGATCGAAATCGGTGCGGCGCTGGGGCTTATCCTCGGGTCGGTGCTGGGGGCGGTTGCGCTTGTGCGCTCCAACGCCAGAACCAAACGGGTCGAGGCGCAGTTGCGCGCGGCGGCTGGTGCCTTCGCCGATCTGGTGGACGAACGCTTCAACGACTGGGGCCTGACCCCGGCTGAATTTGATGTGGCGTGGTTTGCGATGAAGGGCATGTCCACCCAGGAAATCGCGGCCTTGCGCGAAACCAGCGAAGGCACGGTCAAAGCCCAGAGCAACGCGATCTATCGCAAGGCCGGTGTTTCCGGCCGCTATCAGCTATTGAGCCTGTTTGTCGATGAGTTGATGAACGAGGCGGCTTTGGTCAGTGACGAGCGCGCCGAAAGCGAAGCCGAGGTTTCAGGAACCGGGGTTACGGCGGAATAGGGCTTTTCACGGCGCTCAAGGGCGGCTATAGGGCGGGCCTCTGCCAAACAACCAACAAGGTACGTTACGTTATGTCTGTTTTCAAAATTGGTGATGTTGTGGCTTTGACCGCTGGCTCGATGCGCATGGCTGTTGAAGTGATCGACGGGGACAATGTGTCAACCGTCTGGTGCAACGAAGGCATTATTGGCCGCGATACATTCGCCGCCGTGCTGCTGAAGAAATGGGAAAATCGCGAGGGTGGTGATCGTGGCGCTCGGCCTTATCGGGGTGATCGCGAAGGTGGCGGCAAGCGCTTTGACGACAAACCCAAAGGCAAGCCCGGCTGGGATGGCAAACCGCGCGAGAAAAAGTTTTTCCGCAAGGATTAGAGCGAAACCAATCTAAACGCGTTCGGGTATTCAGCCACTAGCCCGAGGCAGCGTTTGGTTTTCCAAACGCGTTCGGGCCAGAGGCTGAATTCAATTGGATTGGATTTGCGCCAAGGGCTGCCGACATGTTTGCACGGAAATTTTTTATCGAAAAAATTTCGGGAAAGAAGATTTTTCGGTAAAAATCTTCTGGCCAGAGGCTCTAGGGCGCCTTCAGCGCGTTCACGATCTGGCGGAACATGGCCAGATTGGACAGGGTGATTTTACCGTCATCCTCGGAAAAGGTCAGGTTGGCGCTGTTGAGGGCGATCACGACATTCTCGGCCTGATTGACGTAAATATACTGCCCGTAAACCCCGATGGCGAAAAACTCGCCCTTCCGGGCCTCGGGCGGCAACCACCACTGGAAACCGTAACCAAGGTCGGCATTGTCGGTATCGGCTTCGGCTTCGTTGATTTCGGGGGCCGAATTGGCGGTCGATTGCGCCACCCAGTCAGCGGGCACGATCTGCACCCCGTTCAACTGGCCGTTCTGCGCCATCATCAGCCCAAAACGGGCATAATCGCGGGTACGCATGTTCAATCCACCCAGCACAAAGGCGGTGCCGTACCCATCGGTCACATAATAAACATCGGCCTCAAGCCTGAGCGGTTTCAGGATTTTCGCGCTCAGATAATCGATCATGCTTTGACCGGTGGCAGCGCGCAGCACCATGCCCAGCACATGGGTATCAATCGAAACATATTGCCTGCGGCTTCCCGGCGGGCGGGCCTTTTCAGACAGGGATTGCGCGAAACCGTCCATGGATTTCCCCAGCGCCAGCACCCGGCCCATCTTGTTGATGTCCGAGTTGAAATCGAGGTAATCCTCGTTGAACTTCACACCACTGGCCATGTTCAGCACGTTGCGGATGCTTGCCCCGTCATAGGCGCTACCCTTGAGGCCGGGCACATAATCGGTCACCGGCACATCCAGTGAGGCAATCAGCCCATCATTGACCGCGATCCCGAAAGCCGCCGACAGAAAACTTTTGGCCATCGACCAGCTTATGCGCCGATCAGTGTCAGCCGTACCCTTGAAATAATCCTCATAGGCGATTTGCCCGTCCTTCAGAACCACCATCGCGGTGACGCTGCGCAGGCTTTGCCAATCCCCGAACGACAATGTTTCACCACGAAAGCTGAAACTGTCCGGCATCGGGCGCGGGTTTTCGGGCAGGGGGGTCGGCTCAGCGGATTTGACCGGCATTTCGGTGTTGAAAAACAGCCCCTGCATGTCAGAGAAATTGCCGACGATGCGTTGTTCGCTAAACAGCGAGTTGACCCGCATCAGGCGTTGAATCTTGCTCCAGTTGAATGCCAGCACAACCAGCACGATCAGAATTATTCCAGCCAGCACCCGCAATCCCCATTTTAGCCTGATAGACATTTTCTTGTTCTTACCCGTTGTTTGATCCGATAAAATCAGGGCCACCCGGTCACGGTGTGATCTTTACCGTGCCGACACCTGTGCGCGCCCTGAATTGTGGCCGATACATATCTTCGACAGAGGCCGCCGGATGGCGGAAGGTGCCGGGTGATATTGCCCGCACGAAATAGGCCAACTGGAAGTTTTCCTTGCTCGACCAATCGACAGCCGCCAGAAAACGATCGGCGCGGAACTCGGTATTCTGCGGATTGGCGTTCAGCTTGACCCAGTCCAGCGCCTTCACATCACCCGATTTCATCAGGTTGGGATTGTCGATCTCGAACCCCGCAGGCAGGGGATCGCTGACCATAAGGCGCGCCTCGGAATACTGGCTGGGGGTGATTTTCAGGATCACCACCAGGCGCTCGTTCAGCGCCACCTTGTCGGGCGAAACCTGTGTTCCATCCAGCTTGTAATAGAACCGGTCAATCGCATAGCCATTGCCCCCCGCCGGCTCCGGCTCGTTTGGGATACCGTAAGCCGTCAGCACCGTGCTGGCCGATTTGCCGGATTGGTTCAGCACTTCAACCACCCGATCAGCGCCGGTTTGGGCGTCCAGAACCTGAACCACGGGGCCGCCAGCAGGCACGCCGTTAATCAGGAAGGCATCCGCTGGCGTGTCCTCAATCAAGGCATTGGCCGCCATCAGCGACCACATGTTTTCCTGGGTTGAACGGCCCCGATTGACCGTTGCCGCCGGCGTGATCCTGAGCGCCAGTGCGCGTTGATCCAGCACCTCGGAACCGGCCTCAACCGCCAATGTCAGAACCGCCGCCGTGTCGCGCAGGTTGGTGCCGTAATCGACCCGCCAGAACTGCCCTTCCTTCTGGTTCTTAACCTTATCAAGCCGCTTTCCCGCCAGTCGGAACATGGCATCGGCCCGGGTTTGATCGCCATACGAGGCCAGCGCCGCGCCAAGCTGTGCCAGTGCCAAAGGCGTGGCAAATTCCGCGGCCTTGGCATCGGCGTAATAGCGCAAATCGCCGATATTGGCCGCGCCTTCGCGGGCCAGCACCAACAGCGCGTAGGCAATCGCCTCGCCACCTTTCTCAAAGTCCTGCGCGTAATTGATCCGGTTGCGCAGATTGTCCATGGCGAGGCGGAACGCCTGTTGCGGTACGATGAAGCCCTTACTGCGCGCGCGGCTTAGGAAGTCACTGACGTAACTATCCAGCCACAAATCGCCCGATCCCGGGCGCCACAACCCGAACGCCCCATTCGAGGACTGGTTCGACAGAACCTCGGCAATCGCCTGATCTATGCGATCCGAAACATTCTGCTTTTCCGACAAGCCCAGCGAAGTTGCCACCTGATTGAAATACAACAACGGCAGCGCTTTGGAGGTGATCTGCTCGGTGCAACCATAGGGATAGCGATCAAGCGCCGATAAAAGCCCCGGCGCGTCAAAGCGTGCAATCGGCCCCACGGCCAGCGTTGCACGCCCTGTTCCCGGCAGGAAACCTGCGAACACGTTGCCATCGAGCGTGAAAGTCTCGCCATCGGGCAATTCCACCCGGGTGGTACGCGCGATTTCAGGGTCATTGGCGCGGATCGGCAGGATCAGGGTCTTGGTCAAGACCTGTCCATCCGGCATAGTTAACGCGATGCTAATTTCCGGCGTACCCGAAGCAGGGGCCGCAATCGGCAGCGCTAGTGTCACCTTTTCGCCCTTGCCCAGAGTTACCGTCGTCGGCATCCGCGCGGTATCAACGAACAAGCCGTCACTGGCGCTCACGGCAAGTCCGACGTCACCCGCAGGCCCCTTGGCATGGGCCAGTTCGATCAGGATACGGCTTTCGTCATATGGCGCCAGAAACTTCGGCAGGCTGGCGGTCAAGACCACGGGATCGCGCACCAGCACGTCCTTGCTGGCTTGCCCCACACCGGTTTCAGACCAGACAACGGCCATCAGGCGCACCGTGCCGTTAAAGGCCGGCAGATCGAAATCGGTGCTGACAAGCCCATCGCTATCCACCAGTAATGGCCCCGAGAAATAGGCGACCAGTTCTTCGGTTGGTGGCGGGGATTGCATCCGGTCCGCCAATGGCCCGTCGCCGCCCGAGCGTATTTGCCCGGCCGCCCCTTGCAGCCCGTCAATCAGCCGCCCGTACACATCACGGATTTCCATGCCGAGCTTGCGCTGACCAAAATAATGGCCGTCTGGATCGGGCGATTTGAAGCCCGTCAGGTTCAAAACCCCCACATCGACAGCCGCGATTGTTACCCAAGCCTGATCGCCGGGTTTGACCCCGCCAACCTTTAGGGCGGCGGTCATGGTGGCGCGTGGGCCAACCTCGTCCGGTGTCAGAAACTCGGCACTGAGGCGATGCGCGCCGGGGTCAACGCTCGCCCAGTTGAGGCCAATCGCGCGGGCCGGATTGCGCCCGGCGGCCACGTTCATTGGCCGGATCACGCTGGCAGTCACATAAGCCCCGGCGCCCCAATCTTCAGTCACATCAAGGTTAATCAGGTTCTCGCCCTCAACCACCTCAACCGTTTTCATGGCAATCAGGCGGTTTGACACCACTGTTACCAAAGCCGTACCCGCATAGCGCGGCACAAGGCGCAGTTCGGCCACCTCGCCGATTTTATAGACGTCCTTGTTCAGCCCGACCTCAAGAGTGTCGGGCGTGTTGCCGCTGCTGACCGGCGCGTACCAACCGGCGTAAAAGCTGTAAGTCGCGCTTAAATAATCGCCCTCCAGCGTCTCCAGTTTCAGCTCGTAATTGCCCCAGTCCACAGCGGCTTCAAGGCCGGTTCCACCGTCAAGACCCAGCGCCACTTCACCGCTGGCAACGCGGGTACGCGTCGTGATCGGCTCATAATTCCAGTTGCCGTAATTTTCGTACCACTGATAGCGGGTGCGCACCCGGTTCAGCACCCAGCCGACCTTGGGCAAAGCACGTTGCTTCATGTCCGGCCCCACCGCCAGCACCTCAAACCCGGCGGTTGCGCCTTCGGCCACAACCCCGTCAAACAGCGGCTTGATGCCTAAAATGATGCCTTTGGGGGCAAGGTTCTTTTCAATCGCGCGTTCCACCGGACGGCCCGAACCTTCGCTAAGGCGCACCAAAGACAGCATCTTGAGGGGCCGCGTGGTGTTGCCCATATCGGGCAAAGCCAGCCCAATCTGTAACTGGCCATTTTCATCGGTAACAAATTTACCCGCAGTAAATTCCAGCCGCGTGCCGACATATTCATCTTGCCGTCCGAAACTGTAGCCGCGATAGCCGTCAAGCCTAGCATCACCCGGGTCTCGGCCTCGACCGTAAGGCCAGCGCCCGGCGCGCCGTAAAGGTAGCGCGCGTCGATGCTCAGCAGCGGCACGTCGTCAACCGTGATCGGGCCGTCTTTCAACGTCAGATCAAAATCAATCCGTTCCGGCGTGAAATCCTCGACAAGGAATTTCTGGCGCACCAGCGCGCCCGCATCCACATCGCTGTAAACCCCGATATTCCATGTGCCACGCTGGGCCGAGCGCGGTAAATTCACCGCAAACACCCGCCCGCCAGCACCGCCGTCCTCCAGCAATTCACGGCTGAATTCGACCCCGTCGGGCCGTGTGATGATCGCCGTCAGCGGCAGGCCCTCTAACGCCTCGGCCTTGGCATCGCGCGCCAATGTGGTGGCGTAAACCGTTTCACCGACGCGGTAAGCGCCGCGATCCGTGGTCAGGAAAACGTCAATCGGCGGAGGGGAAAGGCGCCCCTCAACCCCGCGATCCGACAGATCAAACGCCGCGTCCGTCAGGCTGAGAAAGGCGAAATCATTGTCGCCATCGCGCACCGTTATCATCGCAGGCGAATTGCCCGCCGCACCCCGCGTCAGGCCCGCCGCAAAGCGCGCATACCCTTGCGCATCGGTCACCGCCTCGCCCAGTACCGTGTTGTTGCGCGCCACCATCTGCACGATCACGCCGGCCTTGGCATTGGCGGTATTCAGCGAGCGCACAAACACATGCATGCCGTCATTGCCCAGCATGGTCGACAAGCCCAGATCGGTGACGATAAACCACTGCGCCGCCGCCGTGGAATCGTAAGGATCAGCGCCGGGAACACGGGCGCGCATGACATAAACCCCGGGCTCAAAATCCGCGATCGCATCGCCCACCGGCAACGCGGTGGTCACGTCGCGATTGACTTCACGCGCAACGATGCCGGTGCCTGACCAGACTTCGGCCCCGACGGTATCGGCCAAATTCTTTTCCTCCCAAACCGCCAGCGGATTGCCGAACAGGCGGTTCTGAACCGAACGCACAAGGTTGCGTTCACCCACCTTGAAAATTTTCAGATCAACCTCGGACAGGTTCACGGTCACAATCGGGATCGCCGCCGCCTCGCCCTTGGGCAAAACGTAAGCCCGCCCGACAAAGCGCGCCGAGGGGTCGCGATCCTTGATATAAACGTTCAGATCAACCGATTTCATCAGCTTTTCGCCGCTATCGGCAGGCAGGCCCGCACGGAAAGTAAAGCGATACCGCTCACCATGTTTCACACCGCTGATGCACACTTGATTCTCGTCGGATTCCACCACCAGGCCGGACGAAGGCAGACGCACATAATCGCCGTAATCCACACCGGCCTTCACCAGGTATTCGGAAAACGCCACACAAACACGCGGCGCGGCGGCGTTGTTGTTTATGCTGTGCTCGGCCAGCCGGAACCCGTAAAGCGAGACCACCCGATCCAGCGCCTCTTGGGTTTCCAGACGCGGCTGGATCGACTGGGCCAGCCGTAAAACCGAGATCGCGGTGCGCCCGTTGCCGCGTTTTTCAACGCCCTGCGCCAGCACGTTCAGGGCCGACACCAGAATGGCCGGATTATCGCCGCGCATATAGGAATTGATCGAAGCCGAGGTTGCAATCTGCTGCATCCGCCGCTTTTCAGCGTTGTCCTTTGGCTTCACCTCAAGCGCAAGGCGCGCCATTTCGGCCCAGTTATCCGCCGCATCGGTCAGGTTCAGGGTCGCGCCCATGAACTTCATCGCGTCCAATGTGCGCCCCTCGGTGCGGGCCCGGCGCGAAGCCTCGATCAACTGATCCGCGCTCCACTGATTGGTGATATAATTGCGCGCCAGATTGACCGCCTGGCTGCGCGCCTCGTTCAAATAGCGCGAGGACAGAAATTTCAGCGTTTTCAGCCGCGCATCCTGACGCGCCAGAACCGCGGGATCAGTGTCAAAAACCTGCGCCGAATTGGCCCCCTCAAACGGGATTTTTTCAGAGACATCTGATTTCGGAAAACAGGCATTTGATTTGAAATTAAAGGTAAACGCGGTGCAACCGGCATCCCCCAGACAGGACATCTGGCAGTTTTTATAGGTGGTCTCGAACAGCGGTTGCAAATCCTTGCCCGGAAAATCCATATTCTGGCTGATCGACAAGCGCCGCTCGGGCACGATGCTTTCCTGCGCAAAGAGGCTGGTTCCCAGCAAGGTCAGGCCCAAAACCAACAGGGCATTGACCAGACGAACGTATAATTGGGAAAAAACCATAACCGACTCCAATGACTGAATAAACCTGGCACCGATGCTGCCACAGAATCGCCAACCGATCAACGCTCACGCGCTTGAACTGCATCAGGTATTTGCCGCTTAAGGACACGTTAACCATTTTGCGTCAAGCTGCGCCGCAATTGCCATTTGCTGCGAAAGGGTGATGCGTGCCGGATGATTCTTTGCCGCTGGATCTGGAAACCCGCCTGATCCTTGAAACGCAGGCGCGCAAACAGGCCGAAAGTGAGCTGGCCCGCAAAACCCGCGAATTGCGCGCCGCCAATCGCGAGCTGGCGGGGTTGGCCGATGCATTGGCGGATGAAATCGACACTGCCAATCAGGCCACATTCCGGGCCGAGCAGCGCCTGTGGGACGCGGTTGCCGGGATGCGCAACGGCTTCGCCCTGTTTGACGCCGATCAAAAGCTGGTTCAAGCCAACGAGGCCTATAAGTTCTTTTTCACCCAATTGTCGCTGCCCATGGCAACCGGCGACACGTTTGGCGAATTGGCGACATTGCTGGCCGATAGCGGGATCATTGTGTTCGAGGGGCAGTCGCGCGATCAATGGCTTGACGAAATCACAAGCTGGCACCGCTCAAGCGAGCTGTCGCACCGGATTATCAGGATGCAGGGCGATGTCTGGCTGAAAGCCTGGGCCAAGCACACATCGAGCGGCGATACGGTGTCGCTGATCGCCGATATTTCTGCCGCCAAACGGCGCGAACGCGAGTTGCTTGAAGCGCGGCAACAGGCCGAAGGTGCCAGCCGCGCCAAATCCGCCTTTCTGGCCAATATGAGCCACGAAATCCGCACGCCGATGAACGGCGTTGTCGGCATGGCCGATCTGCTCTGCGAAACCAGTCTAAACGAAGAACAACAGCTTTTCGCCCACACCATCCGCAATTCCGCCGAGGCATTGCTGGTCATCATCAACGATGTGCTGGATTATTCCAAGATCGAGGCCGGCAAACTTGACCTGTTCCCGGAACGCTTCAATCTGGAACGCTGCGTGCACGAGGTGGCCCTGCTGTTGCAGCCGCGCGCGCATGAAAAGAACCTCGATCTGCTGATTGATTACGACATGTTCCTGCCCGCCCATTACATCGGTGATGCCGGGCGGGTGCGCCAGGTGTTAACCAACCTTGTCGGCAATTCGATCAAGTTCACCAGTGACGGTTTTGTGCTGGTGCGCGTGGTCGGCATTGAAGGTGCGAATGGCGAGGCCAAAATTCATGTGGCGGTGGAAGACAGCGGCATCGGCATCCCGGCGGACAAACTCGATCATGTGTTCGGCGAGTTCAATCAGGTCGATGACCAGACAAACCGTAAGTTTGAAGGCACCGGCCTTGGGCTGGCCATCACCAAGCGGTTAATCAATATGATGGGCGGTGAGATCTGGGTTGAATCCACACCCGGCGAAGGCTCGTGCTTTGGCTTTCGCATCGCCCTGCCAACCTGCGCCGAAAGCCCTGTTCCGGCCGTGCCTGTTGATCCGGCCCTGAAACGCGCCCTGATCGTTGACGATCTGAAAGTGAACCGGGTGATCCTGTCGCGCCAGCTCGGGGCTTTGGGGCTGAAGGTCACAAGCTGTGCCTCGGGGCGCGCCGCCCTTGATCTGCTGGCAACCGGTGCCGGGTTCGACGTCATCCTGACCGATCATCAAATGCCGGAAATGGGCGGGGTCGAGCTGGCGCGCGCATGTGCCGCGCAGGGCGTTGAGGCCCCGATCCTGTTGCTGAGCTCGGGCAATTCTGTCCCGGCCAATGTGCTGGCGGAAAACCTTTTTGTCGCCACCCTGCGCAAACCCATCCTGCGCGGCGAGCTTTGCGATGCTTTGGCAACACTCGGGGCACAGCCGCGCCTCAAACCGGTAAAACCGGTAAAAACGGCATTAAAACAACCGGTTCCGCAACGACGCCTTCGCCTTTTGATCGCCGAAGACAACCGCACCAACCAGCTTGTCCTGAGCAAGGTCGTGCGCAATCTCGATGTCGATATCGACATGGCCGATAACGGCATTGAAGCGGTGGAGCGGTTCCGTAAGGGCGATTATGACCTGATCTTCATGGATATTTCCATGCCGGAAATGGACGGGATCGAAGCCACCCGGAAAATCCGCGCCATCGAAGCAGAGCAGGCGCGCGCCCCGATCCCCATCGTCGCCCTGACCGCCCACGCCATGTCCGGCGACAAAGAGCGGTTCCTGGCCGCCGGAATGGATGACTACATGAGCAAACCGCTAAGAAAATCCCTGATCCGCAACAAGTTTGACGAGGTTCGGGCCAACCTGCCACCATAGGCGGCGTCCACAATATCAGGCCCACATTTTCGTTTGATCGGGCGCAACTGAGTGGGTCAGATATTATGGATGAGGCCCTAAACCATTCACCGAACTTGCAATCGGGATCGACAGGAACAAATGGTTCTCGTCGCCGACGCGCTGGTATTTGACCACATCGGCCAGTTCACGGATCAACATCCAGCCAAAGCCGCCTTCCGGCAGATCGTCAAGCGCTGCCGTGGGGTCGGCCTTGTGGCCATCGGGCGGCTGTGCGCCGGGCATGGGATTGCCGGGATCACAAATCCGGCAGTTCAAGCGGCCGGATTCGTGGCTGAGATCAAGCAGAACCAGATGATCGGCGCGATCAACGCAGGCATGCTCGACCACGTTGTTCAGGGCCTCGGCCAGAACCAGTTCGACCCGGCCAATGTCATCCTGGCTTAATTCCATGACGCCCAGCATCTTGCGCACCAGGATCATGGAAGAGCGCACATCGGCACTGGTGGCGGCGAACCGCAAGGCAATCGCGTCGGGCCGGTAAGTTTGGCCGGCTTTTCCGTCTTTTCCCATTCACGAGGCTTTCTGCTGGTCGTTCACCGCTGCAACAGAGGCCAGCATTTCATCCATGGTTTTATAAATCGTGAACACCGAATCCATCCGCGTCAGCTTGAACACCCGTTCCACCATCGGCGTCAGCCCGGCGATATCAAACCGCTTCTCGCGGCCCAGAAACTTGTAAACCGCCACCACCGCGCCCAGACCGCTGCTGTCCATGAACTGAACCCTGGACATGTCCAGAACGAAATGCTGGCTGGCTTCGTCCGTAAGGTCGCGAAACCTGTCCTTGAACTGCACGGCGATGATCGCATCCAGCCGTTCTTCAAGGCAGCGGATCACCGCCACATTGCCAATATCCTCGCGCACCAGTTCCATGATCTTCCCCAACTTGATTCCGCCCCTATCATTGGCCCTATCATTGACGAAAAACCTTAATCAAAACTTTCGCGCCGCCAAAAGAATGGGAAAATCGACGATGCTCTTGTTCCGGCGTGAAAATACTGGAATATATCCGCGAAAGGAGCCGGGAAAATGCGCGTGAGCATGACAATATTGCCCTGATGGCCAGCGCCGTTTGCGAGGCTCTAGAGGAGAAATTTTTTACCAAAAAAATTTTGGGAGGAAGATTTTTCGAAAAAAATCTTCTGGTCATGTCAGATGCACATGCGGGGTTTCCGGGGAAGTTGCAGGGTCAGGTTTCACGCAGCCGAGGTAGGGCGTTTGGACAATTGCACCGCCAGAATGCCAGCCGTGATGATCGCCACGCCGATGAAATCCCGCGCGCCGAATTCCTCGCCCAGCAGCACGGCGGCGATGGCGACGCCGAAAAACGGGTTGAGGAAATGGTAGGTGGCGGCGCGGGTGGTGCCGATGCGCCCCACCAGTTTGAACCAGATGAATGTGGCGGCAAGACCGGGGACAAAGACGGTATAGAGGAATGCGCCCAGCAATTGCGGGCTGTAGGTGATCTCGATGGTTTCAAGGAACAGTGCGGGCAGGAACAGGGCGGCGCTGCCGATCAGCATTTGCAAGCCGACGATCATCAAAACATTGCCCCCCGAGGAGGCCCCGCGCACCGCCAAAGTGGCAATTGCCAGCGCCGTGACACCGATGAGGCCAAGCAGAAGTCCGACGGGATCTGAGCCGCCCGTCAGCCGCCCGGACATAATCAGGGCAACCCCGATGAAACCGGCCAACAGGCCCAAGACCCCGATCAACGGGGTTTTCTCTTTCAGGAATGCCCAACTGAAAAACGCCACGATCAGCGGCATGGAGCTGGCGATAATGGCGGCCAGCCCGGCCTCGATCCATTGCATGGCCATGAAGAACAGGCCGAGGTAAAGCGCGTTCTGGCAGATGCCGAAAATGATCGTGCCGCGCCATTGCTGGCGGGTCAGGTTCCAAGTTTGGCCCATTGCGCGGGCGATTGCGATGGCGATCAGGCCCGAGATCAGGAACCGCAATGACAGCGATGACAGGGGCGGGGCGCCCTGCACGATGATGCGGGCCGATGAAAAGGCGCTGCTCCACATCAAAACAAAGACCACGCCCATGACGGCGGAACGGATGTCCAAAGCTGATACTCCACAGAAAAAGGCCGCCACTTGGGGCGACCTTAATCTAATTCTTAAGCGGGCTTAAAGCCCCAAACTGAAAGCGCGCGATCAGGCGTTGATGACGTCTTTCAGGGCTTTGGCGATGGTCACCTTGACCACGCGGTCAGCCTCTTTTTCAAACTGCTCGCCAGTGGCCGGATTGCGTACCATGCGTTTTGGACGGTCGCGACACATAAACTTGCCAAGGCCCGGAAGGGTCACGGCACCGCCGCCTGCAACTTCGCTGGATACGATCTGTGTCAGGGCTTCAAGGCAGGCATTGGCGCTGGCTTTGTCGCTGCCGGTGGCTTCGGCCAGGGCGGCTACAAGCTGGGTCTTTGTCATTGGTTTGGTTGTCATGGTTCTGTTCCTGTATAGTTTTCGAAACCTCTCACAGACCCATTATTAAACACTGGCCCTAGAGGTGTATTGGCGGCATTTAACTAGATAGAGCGGGTCAACTCAATCTTTTGTGTGTCATTTATTGTCGGTTTTTGACCAAAACGGAAAATTTTCACCCTGTTTTGGCTGATTATCGCCGAGAATCGGGGCATTTACAGAAACGCGGTCTCTTCAAAGCTGCGTAATTTGCGTGAATGCAGCCGTTCCAGCGGCATATCGCGCAGGGATTCCATGGCGCGAATCCCAATCTCGAGGTGCTTTGTGACCTGAGTCGAATAAAACTCGGTCGCCATTCCGGGCAGTTTCAGCTCTCCATGCAGCGGTTTGTCGGACACACAAAGCAGGGTTCCGTAAGGCACGCGAAAGCGAAAACCGTTGGCGGCGATGGTGGCGCTTTCCATATCCAGCGCAATGGCGCGCGATTGGCTTAATCGCTGCACCGGGCCGGACTGATCGCGCAATTCCCAATTGCGATTATCAATCGTGGCCACAGTGCCGGTGCGCATGATGCGCTTCAGATCATAGCCGGAATATTGCGTGACCTCCTCCACCGCGTGCTCCAGCGCGATCTGGATTTCGGCCAGGGCCGGCACCGGCACCCAGATCGGCAAATCATCATCCAGCACATGATCCTCGCGCAGATAGGCATGCGCCAGCACATAATCGCCCAGACTTTGTGAGTTGCGCAATCCAGCACAATGGCCCAGCATGATCCAGGCATGCGGGCGCAGAACGGCGATATGATCGGTGGCGGTTTTGGCGTTGGACGGGCCAACTCCGATATTGACCATGGTGATGCCACCACCATCGGCGCGTTTCAAATGAAAGGCGGGCATTTGCGGGTTGAGCGCAGGCTCGGCCACCTTGTCGCCAGCCCTGGTGATCACATTTCCCGGTGAGACAAACTCCAAATAACCGCTGTCAGGATCGGCAATCGCCGCCTCGGCGAAACGGGCGAACTCATCGATATAGAATTTATAATTGGTGAACAGGATATGGTTCTGGAAATGCTCGGCCGCAGTCGCGGTGTAATGGGCCAGCCGTTTGAGGGAATAATCCACCCGCTGGGCGGTGAAGGGGGCCAAAGGGCCAATGCCGTCCGCGTCCTTTAGCAAAAACCCATTGACGATTTCGTCATTGGTGGTCGACAGATCCGGCACATCGAATATGTCGCGCAAAGCGAAGTCAAAACCACCGCTATTGCCCGCCGAAACATCGGCATCGTCCTGCAACGCAAAATGCACCGGAATCGGAGTGGAGGACGGCCCGATCAGCACATTGACGCCGTGATTGTCCATCAGCAGAGTGATCTGCTGGATCAGATAGCTTTCAAACAGGTCAGGCCGGGTGATGGTGGTGGCATAGGTGCCCGGCTCGGCCACATGGCCAAAAGACAGGCGGCTGTCAACATGGGCAAACGATGTGGTTGTGATGCAGATCTCGGGGTAATAAGCGCGGTAGCGGGCCTCGGGCATCTCGCCGTTCAGGACCGCGCGGAAGCGTTCAGTCAGGAAATCCGTGGCCTCGAAATAAAGCAGTTTCAAGCGCTCAACCGCGGTCTCGGGGGTCGAAAACTCCTCGACCTCGTAAAGCGGCGGGGTGATGAGGGGCAGGGTTGGATCAGAATTGTTCATGGCTCGACCTCGTCAAACAGGCTGACACGCTCAAAGGTGCGCACATCAATCAGGCCGACATCGGAAATCCGCAATTCAGGGATCACCACCAACGCCAGCAGGGAATGTTGCATATAGCCATTGTTGATCGTGGCGCCGCATTCAGCCATGGCCGCCATCATCTTGTCGGCAGCCGCCGCCACTTCCAGCGCCGGGGCATCCGACATCAGGCCAGCGATGGGCAACGGTACAAGCGCCAACTCCTTACCGTCCTTGAAGACAACCACACCGCCACCAACCTCGCCCAGCCGGTTCGCCGCCAGCGCCATATCGCGGCGCGATGTTCCGACCACGATCATGTGGTGGCTGTCATGGGCGACGGTTGAAGCCACGGCGCAATCGCCCTTGTAGTTGAAGCCCGAAACAAAAGCGTTGGTCACACCACCCGTGGCGCGGTGACGCTCGACCAGCGCGATCTGGCAGACGTCTTTGGTTTGATCGCCCTCAACCAGCCCGTCGCGGATCTCGAGTTCCGCCTTCAGCGCCTTGGTCGGGGCCTGATTTTCCACCACGCCAATAACCTTGACCCGCGCGGTGTTGGCACCCTTGGGGGCCTCGATCTCGAAATCCGCCGCCTCCAGATGTTTGCCAAGGTTGATCGTGTCGCGCACATCCTGCGGCCACTGAAATGTGGTGTCGCCAACCAGTAATTCACCCTCCAGCGCCAGCGTTACACCGCGCGCGATCACGCGATTGATCGGCAGGGTTTTCAAATCATCGGTCAGGATCACATCGGCGCGCCGCCCCGGCGTGATCGAGCCAAGTTCGCGCTCCAGCCCGAAATGGCTGGCGGTGTTGATGGTGGCCATCTGGATCGCCACCAGCGGCGCGCAACCACACTCAATCGCGTGGCGCACAACCCGGTTCATGTGGCCGTCATTGACCAGCGTGCCGGAGTGGCTGTCATCCGTACAAAGGATGAAATTGCGGCTGTCCAGCCCCTTTTCGGTGATCGCGGTGATCTGGCTTTCCACATCATACCAGGCCGAGCCAAGCCGCATCATCGAGCGCATGCCTTGGCGCACCCGTGCAATCGCATCGGCCTCGCAGGTGCCTTCGTGCTCGTCCGCTGGCCCACCCGCCACATAGGCAGAAAAGGCAATGCCAAGATCGGGGCTGGCATAGTGTCCGCCCACGGTTTTACCGGCGTTCTGGGTGACGGCAATCTCGGCCAGCATTTTAGGATCACCGTTGATGACACCCGGAAAGTTCATCATTTCACCAAGGCCGATGATGCCGGGCCACGCCATCGCCTCGGCCACATCTTCCGGCCCCAATTCATGGCCGGTATTTTCCAAACCGGGGGCCGAGGGCGCACAAGATGGCATCTGGGTGAAGATATTCACCGGCTGCGCCAGCGCGTCATCATGCATCAGTTTAACCCCGTAAAGCCCCAGCACATTGGCGATTTCATGCGGGTCGGTGAACATGGTGGTGGTGCCGTGCGGGATCACGGCGCGGGCAAACTGGCCCGGCGTCAGCATACCGCTTTCGATATGCATATGGCCGTCACACAGGCCCGGAATGGCGTATTGGCCTTTGGCGTCGATCACCTCGGTCGCCGCGCCGATGCAATGGGTGGCATCGGGGCCGCAATAGGCGAAACGCCCCTTGGCAATGGCGATCTGGCTGCCCTCCAGCACCTCGCGACTGTGGACATTGACCCACTGACAATTGGTAATCACCAGATCGGCAGGCGCACGACCAGCGGCGACGGCGACAAGGGTAGGGGCGACATCGGCCCAGGACGGAAAGGCGGGGGTTGCAGTTGTGTTGTTCATGGCAAAGAATGACACGCGCAGGAGGCGGGTTCAAGCCTGCAATCGACTTGACATGGGGGAAAGAATTTCATGGATTTCGAGGAAATCAGCGCCAGTGATTTTGGCCGTTCCCTGCGCGGTATCGGGCTAAACCTGCTGGTGCGCGATGTGATCGGGCTGGCGCGGTTTCTGGGCGATGTGTTTGGCATGAAGGCGTATCAGCTCAGCGCGGATTTCGCCATTATGACTTACGGCGATCAGGTGTTTCAGCTCCATTCCGACGCGACATACCATTCCAACCCGCTGCTCGGTTTGCTGCCCGAAGCAGGCGCGCGCGGGGCGGGGCTTGAGATACGGCTTTATGACAGTGATCCCGACCGGGCGGTTGCGAAAGCCCGGGCGCATCGGCATGACGCGACGATCCTGCAAGCGCCAAGCGACAAGCCGCATGGCCTGCGCGAGGCCTATATATTATGCGAGAACGGCTATGCGTGGGTGCCAAGCCGGCGGTTGCTGGGCTAAGGCCTCGTCCACAATATCTGACCCGCTCGGCCGTTGCTGCGCGTTTTCAAATCCATCTCGCTCGCCGGATGCGACGGTGAATGTCGACAGGCCCTTATGTCGTAGATGCCGGAAAGCACTTCTTGTTGTTTCCAACCTGCGTCAAGGCATCATAGTGGCCCTTCAAACCTGACATTTTCACAGCGCTATCACCCTTGGAGCCGAGCGCGGATTCAACGCTGTCAATATAAAGAACTTCTGAACAATGCACCTCTCCGCATTTTGGCGAAATGGCGAGGGGAACGTTGTCCAAAGGCACTCTAATACTGCATCATGTTAGGTTGCATATTGTTAGGGAAGCCCTGCTTAATCACAGCTTCCTTAAGACAAGAAGATTACGATAAGACAGTCCCTAATACGGCACATTCCCGGCCCTTGCCCCAAGGCTGAAAAAACGCTGGTGGCATCATGCGGTGTCGCCGCCCCAGAAATCTCTGGCTTAACCCGCCAAGACGCATTAGAATCGCCGCAACAACAAAAGCCGACCGGATTAACCGGCGGCGTCGAGGCAATATCTGGTGTTCAGGGGTTTCAAAGCAGTGCAATGACAGAAATGG
>JAADIC010000076.1 GCA_013151535.1 Alphaproteobacteria bacterium
TTCTTTGCCTTCTCGGATGAACCGGACTGGGTGCGCGACAACCTGAACCTGCCTTACGACACCCGGATCGTATCCCATAACGGGGTTGAGACCAATTACGAGGATGTGCGCCTGATGAGCCGCTGTCGCCACCACATTATCGCCAATTCATCGTTCTCATGGTGGGGGGCATGGTTGAACCCTGACGCGGGCAAGATCGTGATTACGCCAAGCCGCTGGTTCGCTGACCCAGACATGCAGGATCACGATCTGGTGCCGGAGGATTGGGTAAAACTCTAACGCCGCTTTTCTTTCTTCACTTTCTTTGACAACCAGCGATATGTGTAGAACGAGATTTTCTGGAAAACGTTGTAATCACTTCTGAACCGGATCAGATGGGCCGGCAAAGCCTGAATGCCCGCCTCGGTCACCGCCAGTTTGTGCCACGGCATCCAGACGGTTTGGCTGGTATGGAGCGAGCCATCCATGCCAACAAAGATGAACGTCCTTTTATCTGAATCATCAATAATATCCTCGATTTGCGGGTGTTCTTTCCCCAAAACAAAGCCGGTCAAATCACTTCTGGTAAGGAATAGATTTCCCCTTGTGGCGTGAACCAAGTCATACCCCTTCTTTTGCGCCAGCAAGATCAATGACTTAGCACTTGAGCCGACGTTAATCTTGAAATCCGCTTTCTGAACGAACTCAACCTCATTTGGAATATGTGGATTGAATTCAATGCAAATCAGCTTGGGCCGGATTTCCGAAAGCGAGTCCAGAATATGGTAATCATTACCGTCAATATCTATCGACAGAAAATCAAACTCTTTTGGAATATCTGTGTCCAGCAATATGTTCTCAAGGCTTTTCGGGCCCTGAAAATCAACAAATTCGCACAGTTTGACGATCTTTTTCTCTGGAAAGTTCTTGCAAAGCTCTTTGTATTTGGAGGGGTTCCCCTCGATCAACACGGCAGAGTATCCAACCTCCTGAATCAAGCGACATGTATTGGAAAGGTGCAATCCGTCCCATGCGCCAAACTCCACACACCACTTGTCCAGCTCGACAGACTTTTCAAGTCTGGCCAGTATTTCTTCGGTTACGCCGTCTTCGCCGTACTGGGAATTTACGTTGGTTTCAAATGCGCTGAGTGATTTGTATTCTGTTTGACCGACCACAGTTTTTTCCTTTGATTTCTCGCAAGACAATTGCACCAGTCGGCCCAGCAATTCAAGACGTCAACGCTTTGCTGCCAAGATCACTTTCGCGGCGCTTTTCAATACATTGGAATACTTGATCGCGGCCTTTCGGTTTTCACCAAGTGCAGCAGCGCGTGACTTGTAGTCATCTTCCGAAACATTCCGGATCGCCGCAACAAGCGAGGCCTCGTCGCTGCATTCCACAATCCCATCCATATTGAAGAAATCACCGATATCAGGTGCGCCCCAGTAAATCGGCACGGTGTTCAGCAAAAACGCGTCGATCAGCTTTTCGGTGAAATAGCCATCCTGGCGGGTATTTTCGATGATGATTGAATAGCGGTAAGGGGCCAGCCCGTCAGCCTTGTCTTCAAAAAACCTGTAACCACGCCCCATGATATCAACATCCGTTCCATCTTGGCGCAAGCGGTGGACAATCCGATGCCGCAGCTTGTGGCCTTTCAGGGATTTTCTGTCTGACGCAATCAGCGACAGCATTTTGCTCTTGGTGCAATCCTTGGTGCGCCAATCCTCCACCCATGTGTTGCCAAACACGAAATATTCGCCATTCGGGATCGCGGCCAGCAAACGGGCGTCACATGTCAGCACCCGGTAAAACCGCTTGTGAAACAGCCGCGCCAGTTTCATATGGTGGCCGTGGAACGAACGTGGCTCGACAATCATCAGCGACAGGTTTGCCGCCATGCCCCGCGCCGCACGGCCATAGACCCAATAGCGTGGATAGGTGAACAGATGGTCTTGCGGTCCAAGATCACCGATGCGCGTGCCCTCCAGCCCGTCGGGGCGGCCAATCGGCCAGTCAAGGTCATCCAGCGGAATATCTGCCAGTCGGCCGCGTATTTTCAGGAGATAGGGGATCAGGGCAATGGCCGGATCGCGCTGCGGGGTTTGCAAATCGGCCATGATCGGTTCAGCCTTTGGCCCTGTTTCAAAAGGTAGCGCGCCGGTCAATGGCGACAATCCAAACGAGCGACCGCTCGTCGGCCTGTCAGGCCGCCCTGTCGGAGGTGCCACGCACCGTGAGACAAAATGTGGTGCGGTCGAGAGGAATCGAACCTCCACGGGTTTTACCCCACAGCGACCTCAACGCTGCGCGTCTACCAATTCCGCCACGACCGCATATCATGACTTGGTACGCGGCTCTATAGCCGCTTGATTTCCCCTTGTGAAGGGGGAATTGCGATTGCACCGTGATGCGCATATATCAATCGCACCGAACCCAATTGAACGAGCGCGCCTTGCACTGGATCACCGCCGATAGCCCAGTTGAATACGACCATGCAATCGCGTGGATGGAGGCCCGGGTGAACGACATCATAGCCGGGCGGGCGGATGAGTGTATCTGGCTGTTGGAACACCCGCCGCTCTACACCGCTGGCACCAGCGCCAAGCCCGCCGATCTGGTTGATCCCGATCGCTTTGAGGTGTTTCAAACCCGGCGCGGCGGGCAATATACCTATCACGGGCCGGGCCAGCGGGTGGCTTATGCCATGCTTGATCTCAACAAGCGGGGCCGCGATGTACGCGCCTATGTTCGCAAGCTGGAAGACTGGATCATCGCCACCTTGGCCGAGTTTAACGTCAAGGGCGAGGTGCGCGAGGATCGCGTCGGCGTCTGGGTTGCGCGGCCTGATCTGCACCGCGAAGATAAAATCGCCGCCATCGGCGTGCGCCTGCGCAAATGGGTGGCGTTCCACGGCATCTCGATCAATGTTGAGCCGGATTTAGGCCATTTTGACGGCATCGTGCCCTGTGGCATTTCAGATCACGGCGTCACGTCGCTGGTTGATCTTGGCCTGCCCGTCAGCATGGCCGATCTTGATTTGGCCTTGAAAGCGAATTTTGATCTGGTGTTTGGCTAGGGTCTGGACCCTTTAATCTTGCACCCAGATCGGGTTAGACCACGCCCTTTTGCCCGCGCGATCAATCACCGAGATGCGAATCCAGGGTGAATTGCTCAGGCGTTCCAGTGAAATCCGACCGGTGGTCATGGTCTCGCCGCGCTGGGATGCCATCGGTGTTCCCCGGCCCTGAACAAGGATACTTACAGCCGGGGTGCAATCCACCTCGACGCTATTGCCAGTGATGCGAATATCGTGAATTTCCGGGCCGGTGCTGGAATAATACGCGCCGGATTTCAGCGCCGCAAGCAGGGCCTCTGGCGTGTTTTCCTGTGCCTTGACCTTGACCCAGCCGCCAAAATAATCGGGCGAATTGAAATGCGCGTCATCGGTGGCGATCAGGTTCAGGTGGCGCCCCTCGTTCAACAGGTGCTCCAGGGTCAGGAACCCCTCGCCGCGATCATTGTCCACCACGCAGCCGTGGTTGTAGATTTCCACCGCATGGGCGGCGGTGATGCTGCGGGCATCGGCCTCGGTCAAACCGGACCAGTGCGGATGGGCGATAGCCACGAATGCACCTGCATCACGCGCCCGCTGCGCGATGCTGGTTGCGGTTTCCGAGCCTTTGACGGCGTGAAAATTTGGCGCATTCGGCGGGGTAAAATCATCCGGCAACCCCAACGCCAGAAGATGCCATAAATGGCCGTTTTCCATAATCCCGGTATGCAGTTCTGCCCCTATTATGGTGGTGAATCCGTTGTTCCGGCAGAGGGTTGTATCGGTGATCGGATAGTTGAACAGGCCGACAAAATGATCGGTCAGGGCGACAAAGTCATAGCCCTCGGCGCGGTAGCGGCGGCAGACCTCGCCCGGTTCAAGTGCTCCGTCCGAGCGGGTGGAGTGGGTGTGCAGGTTGCCCCGGAAAAACTTGCCGCTGGAGGTGAAAAAGCTGGTGCGCATGGCTTAGGCTCGGATTGGTGTGGGTCGAAACCGTTCGGTTACAGGATCTGGCTGAGAAACAGTTGGGTTCGCTCGTGCTGCGGATTGTCAAAAAACTCGATGGGGTTGTTCTGTTCGACAATGTCGCCCTCGTCCATGAAAATCACCTCGTCGGCGATGGTCTTGGCAAAGCCCATTTCATGCGTCACCACGATCATCGTCATGCCGGTGTCGGCCAGCTCGACCATCACATCGAGCACTTCCTTTATCATTTCGGGGTCCAGCGCCGAGGTCGGCTCATCAAACAGCATGATTTTCGGGCTCATGCAAAGCGAGCGCGCAATCGCCACCCGCTGCTGTTGCCCACCGGACAACTGGCCGGGGTATTTGTCGGCCTGCTCGGGAATTTTTACCCGCTCAAGGTATTTCATCGCGTTTTCACCGGCCTCAGTCTTGCCCATCTTGCGCACCCAGATCGGCCCGAGCGTCAGGTTTTCCAGAATGGTCAGATGCGGGAACAGGTTGAAATTCTGAAACACCATGCCGACTTCGGTGCGGATATGGTCAAGGTTTTTCAGGTTTTTACCCAGCACGATACCATCAACGATGATATCGCCCTCCTGATGCTCCTCAAGCGCGTTGATGCAGCGGATCAGGGTGGATTTGCCCGAACCGGACGGGCCGCAGATCACGATCCGCTCGCCCTTGTGAACCGTCAGATTGATGTCTTTCAGAACATGAAAAGCCCCATACCATTTGTTCATGTCGTTGATTTCGATCATCACTTCGGTTGATGCGGCCGAGGCGAGCTGACCCTGTTTTAGTTCAGTGCTCATGATATTTCTCCTCGTTGAAGATCAATGCTTGTTGCCAGCCGACAGTTTCGTTTCCAGATGACGGCTGTATTTGGACATCGAGAAACACAGGATAAAGAACAGCATTGCGCCAAAGATCAGCGGTTCTTTGTGCAGGCCCAGCCATGGCACATCCTTGCTGATGGAGCGCAGCATCCCCAGTATATCAAACAGCCCGATGATCGACACCAGCGTGGTATCCTTGAGCAGCCCGATGAAACTGCCGACAATGTTGGGGATCATGTGTTTCAGCGCTTGCGGCATGATAACCAGCCCCATGGTGCCCCAATAGCCAAGGCCGATGGTATGTGCGCCCTCAAACTGCCCCTTGGGAATTGCCTGAAGGCCCGCCCGGACGGTTTCGGCCATGTAACAGGCGTTGAACAGCACCACCGCGATAATCACCTGCACCAGTTTGTTCAAAACGAAGCCTTCGGGCATGAACAGCGGGAACATGGTTGTTGCCATGAACAATACGGTAATCAGCGGCACCGAGCGGAATATTTCGATGAACGAGGTCGAAAGTACCCGCACCACCGGCAGTTTGGAGCGCCGACCAAGCGCCAGAATAATGCCACCCGGCAGGGCCGAGGCGATGCCGATGCCGGAGATCACCAAGGTTAGAAACAATCCGCCCCATTTGGTCCAGGGCACGCCGACCGCGCTCCAGCTTGTCTGCCACCAAAAAACCGCTGCAAAGGCAAGGACCAGAATAGCCAGCAAGAGGTTGCGCTGGGTCTTATCCGGGGCCGTCATTTTACCAGACACCCGAAGCAGGAACTGCACCACACTCTCGTTTTTTGCCAGTCCTGTTATCAGGTTTGCCATATTGCCGATCAGGGCGACAATTGCAGCGGAAATCATGATTTGCATGAACAGGCCCTTGTCGCCACCGGCGAACAGGTAACCGGCAAGGAAGGGGTAAAACACCACCACGCTCGCGCCGATCAGAACTTTGCCTTTGACGCGGGGCATCCATAACGGTGCCATCCAGAACACCAGCATCAGCGCGCCAAAATCTATCCGCCAGATTTCATCACGCGGGTAGCGGCCGTAAAATATGTTTGTAAGCCAGTCGATTACACCAGCCCAGCACGCACCGGTCAGGCTGTTATCATAGCATTGGCGCCGGTTGTCAGCCACGAATGTTGCGTCGATGAAGCCCCATCCGATAATGCCGCTCAAGCTCAGGTAGATGATAAAGAGCATGAACAATGTCAGCACCGTATTGAACACCGAACTGAACAGGTTTTTTTGCAACCAGCCAATGATCGAGGTTTCGAAAATAGGTGCCGGGCGGGACGGGGTTTTTTCGGCTTTGATAATCGCCATTTCTCAGCGCTCCACCAATTGCACACGTTTGTTGTAGATGTTCAGAAAGAACGAGATCGTCAGGCTGATGGTCATGTAAAACAACATAGTCAGCCCAACCATCTCCACCGCATATCCGGCCTGATTAAGCGCGGTCTGCATGAACAATGACACGATATCGGAATAGCCAATGGCGATCGCCAGCGACGAATTCTTGACCGTGTTCATCCAGTTGGAGATCATCGGCGGCACAATCGCGGGCATGGCTTGCGGGATAATCACCAGCGACATCACCCGCCCGGGTTTCAGCCCGATTGACATTGCCGCATCACTTTGCCCCCGGCTAACCGACAGGATCCCTGCACGCACCGCCTCGGCAATCTGGGCCGCGTGATAGATCGTCAGCGCCACAAGAAGCGCCAGAAACGCCGGCGGAACACTGGTGCCGCCCTCAAAGTTAAAACCCTGAAGTGTCGGCACATCCCATGCCAGTGGCATGCCGGTGGCAAGAAACACCGCCAGTGGCAGCACGATGATTGCGGCAATCGACGGCAGCATGGTTTTGGTTTGGATGCCGGATTTGTCCTGAAGTTTGCGGGCGCGCCGCCGGTAATAGATGACGCCGCCTATAGCGACAGCAAGGGCAACAAGGGTCATCCAGAACAAATTTCCGGGGATCGGCGTTGCCATGTAGAGGCCTCGGTTGTTCAGCAACACCCGCTCGGCCCCGAACGAAAGATCAATGGTGCTCTTGACCCGGGGCAGCAGGCTGAAAACCCCGATAAACCAGAACACGATCTGGATCAGCAGCGGCACGTTGCGAAAAATCTCGACATAGACCAGCGCCACTTTTGCCACCAGCCAGTTGCTGGACAGGCGCAAAACCCCGATGAAAAAGCCAAGTAAGGTACTGGCGATGATCGCCAGAAACGACACGAACAGCGTGTTCAGCGCCCCGATCCAGAAAATCCGCCCGAATGTACCAACACCCGGCGTATAATCGATCAGTTTGAAATCGGTATCGAACCCGGCCGAGACATTCCAAAAGCCAAACCCGGTATTCATGCCGCGTACTTCAAGATTGTAGGCGGTGTTGGAGATCAGATACCAGGCCACCCAGCCGACGATCCCCGCAGTCAGAAGCTGATAGAGCGCTGATCGCACCCGCTGGTCATGAAAGAAATTGAATTTCTCTTTTGGCCGCGCGCGCGCGGAAACACCTTGCGTGTTTTCCTTGGCCATAAACCTGCCCCCCGTTTCGTCCCCACCGGATATTATCCGGCTGGAAACAGTGGTGCCAGGCCCCTGCGGGCTGGCACCACATTTCTTAGGCTATGCCTTTAACGCATAGGTGGCGAATACATCAGACCGCCATTGGTCCAGAGCGCATTCAGGCTGCCTTCACGGGCAATACCGATACCAAGCTCACCGTCACCCATGTATTTTTCATAGATTTCGCCGTAATTGCCGACGGCTTTGATGATATTGTAGGCCCAGTCTTTTTCAAGGCCAAGACCCTCGTTCAGATTGCCTTCGGCACCCAGCATACGCAGCACGTTGGGATCTTTCGAGTTGGCGCGCATGTCATCGACATTGGCCTGGGTGATGCCCAGTTCTTCGGCGTTGATAAGTGCGAAAACAGTCCAGCGCACGATGTCTGACCACTGGCTGTCGCCTTGACGAACCGCCGGAGCCAGCGGCTCTTTGGACAGGGTCTCGGGCAGGATCATGTGATCTTCAGGAACCGGAAATGCCGAAATATTGCCGGCCATTGACGATTTGTCACCGGTCACCGCATCGCAGCCACCTTTCAGATAAGTATCGTCACGCACGTTGTAATCTTCAAAAGTAACGGCGCTGATATTCAGATCATGGACCCGGCTGAAATCGGTAAGGTTCAGCTCGGTTGTGGTACCGGTGGACACGCAGACCTTGGCACCCTTCAGTTGCAGGGCACTTGTTATGCCGCTGTCCTTACGCACGGTGAAGCCCTGACCGTCATAGAAATTCGGGGTCACGAAATCGAGCCCGAGCTGGCTATCGCGGGTCAGCGTCCAGGTTGCAGTACGCGACAGCATATCGCTTTCGCCGTTGGCCAGCGCGGTGAACCGCGCCTGAGTGCTGACGGATTGAATTTCAAGTTTGGTCGGATCGCCGAAAATGGCAGCCGCAACCGCCTGACAAATCGAAACATCAAGGCCATACCAGTTGCCGTCAGAATCAAGATTGTAATAACCGGGGGAAGGCTGGCCAACCTGACAGCGCAGGTTGCCGCGTTCTTTCACGGTCTCAAGTGTGCTTTGCGCTGATGCGGCAGTCACCCCGGACAGGGTCATCACCGCGGCAGCAGCAAGCAAAGCAAAATTTGGTCGGATTTTCATAGTTATCTCCCTTTTCATTCACCCGGTAAGTTAGGCAGCCGGGGCGCGCGCGGTCCAATACTATAATCAATACCATTGATGCATAAATTGCATCACTCGTGCAGTCATACAGAATGGTTATCAGTAAAGTCGGACAGGCGGGCCTCCTGCGCCAGCAGCACCTGCCAGAACTTATCAACCCGGTGCTCGTTATGTTTTGAACAGCGGTAAATCCGGATATCAACGGCAATATCGTCAACCGGCTCCGCCGCCCGGACCAGCCGCCCATTTGCCAGATCATCGGCGACAAAGGCGCTTGGCATCCAGGCCAGACCAAACCCTTCGATCGCCATCGCCTTGAGGGTCGTGGCAAGCGAGGTTTGATAAACCGATTTGAAAGTAAGGTCACCATACCGGTTTTCCATGTGACGTCTGATCGGCCAGGGCGAATGCCGCGACAAGGTATGCAGACATGGAACCGGCCCCTCGGGCTTGTCCGGCAACCACCAGCGCGGGTTGCCTTGGCCATCCGGGCCAGCCACCGGAACCAGGGATTCTTCGCCAAGTTTTATCGAGGCAAACAACGTTGCGTCCCCCTGAAACCCGATATGGGGGTCTTCATAACTGACGAAGAAATCAACGTCATTTCCTTCCAGCGCCGCGAAATGATCCTCCGTCGTGATGTATTCGGTTTTGACAACAAACATGTTGGCATCAATCAAGGGCTGAAGGCTTTTCAACCAGCTCGGCATGAATATCTGGGCAAGCGTGCTGAGGGTTGAAAAACGCATGCGCATTTTGTCCTCAAACGCCAAAGTCTGAATGTCTTTCAATCCCGATACGGCAAGATCAACAACCTCCTGCGCCACCGGCAAAAACAGCCTGCCTGCCTCGGTCAATTGTGATGGTTGCACGCTCCGGTCAATCAGCGCCGCCCCGGCCCAGGCTTCAAGCGCCTGAATGCGACGGCTGAAGGCAGGTTGAGAGACGCAGCGCCGCTCGGCGGCAAGACGAAAATTGCCGGTGCTGTCGAGGGCCAGAAGGTCTTTGAGCCATTTGAGTTCCATTCAGTGCCTCTGCCACATTTTCTGCCCGGCCCTATTCAATCGGCGCGAAAAACGCCCGGTTTCGCCCGGTCACTTCGGCCCAGAGCTGATCCCCGTAAGAAAAGTGCCACCATTCATCGGGGTAGTTTACCATACCCGTCGCCTGCATTGCTTGAACCAGCATATCACGATTCTTGCGGATTTCAGCACTAACCGGCCAGGCGGTCGGGGCCACGCCACTCAGGCCTTTCATTGCGCCGCCAAAATCCAGCTCGGTGCGGTCCGCGCGGGCCAGTTTCAGGTCAACCGCAGCCCCAGCCTGATGGCCACTACCAAAGCCGTCGGGCGGCGCAACCCAGCGCGAGGCCTCGGCATAGACCTGATCGCGGGGCCAGTCCGGATGGTCCGTTTGGATGCTGGCAAAAACCGGCTTCCAAAGTTCCCACTGGCGCGCGCGTGAACGAAACGCCTCGAACACCATCAGGCACAGACCGTCGGGCAAGGATTGCGAACAGGCGATGATTTTGTCCCGCACCACCCGCCTGATCCGCCAGTCACTGGTTTCCAGCGGGTTGAGGAATAGCCGCTCGGTCTCAACCAATTCAACCATATCGACCGGGTTTTCCCGTTCTGTCACCGTAATCATGTTGTCCAATCCAGAACCACTTTACCGCTTGTCCCTGACTTCATCGCACCAAAACCGGCTTTGAAATCATCCGCTCTGAAGCGGTGGGTGATGATGGCGCTGACGTCAAGGCCGTTTTGCAGCATGGCCAGCATCTTGTACCATGTCTCAAAAATCTCGCGCCCGTAAACCCCTTTGATGGTGATTGATTTCAGCACGACGGCTGACCAGTCCACCGCCGATTTCCCGGGTGGTATGCCCAGCATCGCGATCCGCCCACCCACAACCATCGCACCGATCATCTGATCGAGCGCCGCTTGCGAGCCGCTCATTTCCAGCCCGACATCAAACCCTTCCACGATCCCCAGTTCGGCGGAAACCTGTTTCAGATCGGTATTGGTAACATTCACCGCTGTCACATCGGCAACCTTGCAGGCCAAATCAAGCCGGTGCTGATTGATGTCGGTAATCACCACATGGCGCGCGCCGATATGTTTGGCCACCGCCGCCGCCATGATGCCGATCGGACCAGCGCCGGTTATCAGAACATCCTCGCCCACCAGATCAAACGACAGGGCGGTGTGCACCGCATTGCCCAACGGGTCCAGAATGGCACCCAGATCGTCGCTGATATCATCTGGCAATGGCACCACATTAAAGGCGGGCAGGCGCAGATATTCGGCGAATGCGCCGGGTTCGTTAACGCCGATGCCGCGAGTTTCCGGATCCAGATGAAACTTTCCGGCACGGCTGGCGCGGCTTTTATTGCCGATCAGATGCCCCTCGCCCGAGACCCGCTGACCGATAACCAGATCGCTGACATTGCTGCCCAGCTCTATAATCTCACCGGCAAATTCGTGGCCGGTAATCAGCGGCACCGGCACGGTTTTTTGCGACCATTCATCCCAGTTCCAGATATGGATATCGGTGCCGCAAATCCCGGTTTTGTTGATCCGGATCAGCACGTCATCCGCACCGATTTCCGGCACCGGTTCGTGTTGCATCCACAAACCTTCTGCCGGTTTCGCCTTGACCAGTGCTTTCATACCGTTGGGCCGCTCCATCAGATCACCCCCAGTGATTTGCCGACACTCGCAAAGGCAGTCAGCGCAAATTCCAGGTCATCACGGCTGAGGGCGGCGTTCATCTGGGTGCGGATACGCGCGGCACCCTTTGGTACCACCGGAAAGAAAAAACCGGCCACGAACACACCCTCGTCAAACAATTGCGCCGCCATCGCCTGCGCCAGTTTCGCATCCCCCAGCATCACCGGCACAATCGGGTGCTGACCCGGCACCAGATCAAAGCC
Organism: Alphaproteobacteria bacterium; assembly: GCA_013151535.1. GTDB lineage: Bacteria > Pseudomonadota > Alphaproteobacteria > Rhodobacterales > Rhodobacteraceae > UBA5972. Next base: position 11,485 of record JAADIC010000076.1, read on the forward strand.
CAGCTTCTCAAGCCCGGCCCGCCAGAAGGCGGTATTTTCAAACAACCGCACCCGCAGATCATCGCTTTGTTCAACCATATCAATGGCTTCCAATCCGGCGGCAACGATAGAAGGCGGCAGCGAGTTGGAAAACAGATAAGGCCGCGCCCGTTGCCTGAGCAGATCAATCACCGGCTGCGGACCGGCAATATAGCCGCCAATCGCGCCACCAAGTGCCTTGCCCAGCGTGCCGGTGACAATATCCACCCCGTCAACCACATCAAAATGCGCCGGCGTGCCGCGCCCTTGCGGCCCCATGAAACCGGTGGCGTGGCAATCGTCCACCATGACAATGGCCCCGTATTTTCGCGCCAGCGCCGTGATCTCGGGCAGCTTCGCCAGATGCCCGTCCATCGAAAACACGCCATCAGTGGCGATCATGATGAACCGCGCCCCGCCCTGCTGCGCCTCGATAAGACGCGCCTCAAGTTCCGTCATATCAGAATTGGCGTAGCGATAGCGTTTGGCCTTGCACAGGCGAATGCCGTCAATGATCGACGCATGGTTGAGCGCGTCCGAGATGATCGCATCTTCGCTGCTCAACAACGGTTCAAACAGCCCGCCATTGGCGTCAAAACAGGCGGCAAACAATATGGCATCGTCTTTGCCCAGAAACCCGGCCAGTCGTTGTTCCAACCGGCGGTGCTGATCCTGCGTACCACAAATGAAACGCACGCTGGCCATGCCGAAGCCCTGCGTCTCAAGCGCAGCTTTGGCGGCTGTTTTCAAACGCAGATTATCCGCCAGCCCAAGGTAATTGTTGGCGCAAAGATTAACCACGCGATCATGCCGCCTGCCGTCAAGCACAACATCAATGCGCCCGGACTGGGCCGAGACGATCTGGCGTTCACGCTTGTAAAGCC
>JAADIC010000358.1 GCA_013151535.1 Alphaproteobacteria bacterium
GTCACCTTCACCATCGCTCCGGCCAGCGGCGTCGTCCTCACCGCCGGTTTCGAATTCGATGTGCCGGTCAGGTTCGACACCGACCAGCTCGACGTCACCCATGATATCGAGCGCCTCGGCTCCATCACCTCCATTCCCCTGATCGAGGTCCGGCGATGAAATCTTTCCCTCAATCCCTGCAATCCCATCTCGATTCCGGCACGACCACGCTGTCCTGGTGCTGGCGGCTCACCCGTAATGACGGGGCGGTGTTTGGTTTTACCGATCACGACCGGCCTTTGACGTTCGATGGTACCACGTTCGAGCCCGAATCCGGTTTTACCGCCTCGGAAATCCGCTCCGGTTCTGATCTGTCGGTCGATGCGCAGGAAGCCGAGGGGGTGCTGACATCCGCCACCCTCACCGAGACCGATATTCTCGATGGCCGCTGGGATAATGCATCGGTGGAAATCTGGCGCGTCAACTGGTCCGATACCACCAGCCGCGCACTGTTACGCCGCGGGGCCATCGGTCAGGTCCGGCGCGGGCGGCTGCATTTCGTGGCCGAGATGCGCTCGCTGGCCCATGTGCTGGGACAAACCATCGGGCGAACGTTTCAGGCGAGTTGCGATGCGGATTTGGGCGATGCCCGCTGCGGCGTCGATCTGAATGATCCGGCCTTCGATGCAATGGGCACCGTGGTTTCGCTGTCGGGCGATCGCGGCTTTGCTGTCTCCGGCCTTTCTGGGTTTGCCAATAGCTGGTTTGCGCTCGGCACACTATCCTGGCTGACCGGTGCCAATACCGGGCGCAAGGCCGAGGTGCTGAGCCATGCAGTAACCGGCGCAGACGTAATCATCACTTTGCTCGAGGCTCCGGTGCGCCCCATAGCAGCCGGCAATACCTTTGATATCTTCGCCGGTTGCGACAAGCGGTTCAAAACCTGTCAGGGCAAGTTCGCCAATGCTGCCAATTTCCGAGGCTTTCCCCATATCCCCGGACAGGACACCATTATTCGCTACGCAGCCAAGGGCGATGCAAATTCGGGATCGGTATTATGAGTTGTTCTCAGAGGTTCAATTCACCGTCGGCAAACAAATTGGGAAAAAGCCTTTCCCTGTATTCCAGCGGGAATGCCAGCCGCACCGGCGTTTTTGGGATTTGAGAAATCCGGCCTTCGTCAACGCAGACAAAGTATTGCGCGCCGAGCGTTCAGATATTTTCAACACCAGAGGTGCGTCTCCGCGATCCAAAGACCCGTGCCGCAATACGGCCGATAGAAGATCCTCCGCCCGTTTGTCCGGCAATACATCCCGCACCAGACGGCGATACCTCTCTTCAAGCCCGCCCAGATCAAACAGGCGGGCGGAAAAGGTGATCTGGTCCAGCATCACTTGCAGAAACCAGCGGCAAAAGGAATGAAGCGCCGCTTCGGAAAGATTACCGCGCCCGTCGCGGTCTCCCTGTCGCGGAGTGTCGGCATAATCCATCATGCGCTTGTATTCACCCCGGTCTTCCAGGCCACGCGCAAGCCCGCGCGACACCGACCACAACCCCTGACCACCGATGCCGGCCCTCAATGCCATGGCGTGCGACATCAGGCGGCTGACCCGACCGTTGCCATCGGGAAAAGGATGAATATAGTTCAGCCTGTGATGCGCAGAGGCAATGGCAATGATCCGGTTGCTGGCGGATTTTTCGGCCATCCCGAAGCGCTTTGCAAAATGCGCCATGAAATCAGCGACCCTGCTGGACGAGGGCGGGTGGTGGCGACCGACCGCAACTTCGCTGTCGCCATTCTGGCGCATCCGGCCCGGAATGATTTCCTCCTGACTGCCATCGGGATGTTCGACATAGCGGAATTCTTCCGGCATTTCCTCATAAAATGCTCTGTGCACCCATGACAGGAAGTCTGACGATGTCGGCTGCACCAGTGTTCCGGCGCGATGGGCTTCGTCAATCCAGCGCTGGACAATGACATGGGCGCGCGCCTCCAGAGCCAGGGGGCGGGTTTCCTCTTCCAGTTTGGCACCGGCAAGGGCACGCTCGATATCGCGGGGTCGTGTGTTGTGGCCTTCTATCAGGTTTGAATAGTAGCAATTCATGATCCGCACGAGATCGGCCAGCTCCGCCGCGCTTTCGGGTTGTAGATCGCGCCCGAGACTGTCAGCGGCCTGCTGGATCTCGACCACAAGATCGGCCAGGTCGGCCGGAATTCGGTCTTCAAACAGGCATGGTTCAATTCTGGCAGGTGTTTCGATCATTTGTGCCGATCTTCCATGTGCAGATTATGCCCTGAATATAGGCTATTAGGCACAAGGAACGCAAGTTGTTGCCGATATTGGCTGCCGATCTTTTGCGACCCCGAAAAAATGGTTGGTGAACCGCAATGTACAGAAAGCACACCGACAATGGAAGAAACGTCCAAAACCGCCCCGGCGCGCATCGTCAAGGCCGCCGCCGCTGGATTGGCCACCCTATCACGATCAGGCCTCCGTGCGCGGTGTAGGTTGTGACTGCCTCGGCCTGCTGCGCGGTGTCTGGCGCGATGTGGTGGGACCCGAACCAATGCCGGTGCCGCCCTATTCCCGCGACTGGGGCGAGGCGGGACCGCTCGAGGTTCTGGCCGAGGCGGCGCGGGCGGCGATGGTCGAGCTGGATGTTTCCGAGGCCGGCACCGGCGACGTCATTCTGTTTCGCATGCGCGCCGGGGCGATTGCCAAGCATGTCGGGATTCTGTCCGGCATGGATCGCAGTGGGCGTCCCCACCGCAGCGGGCGTCCCCGTTTCATCCACGCCTATGAACGCAGCGGGGTGATCGAGGAGTACCTGACGCCAGCCTGGCAACGCCGCATTGCTTTTGCCTTTCGCTTTCCCATCCCAGCCAAACGAAAGACCCGATAAAAAAATGGCTTCCATTCTTCTGGCCTCGGCCGGCGCTGCGATCGGCGGCGGCATTGGCGGGGCCATTCTTGGCGTGTCGGCCGCCACCATCGGCGGGGCGATCGGCTCTTTTGCGGGCTCGATGATCGACAGCTGGATTGTCTCGTCACTGGCCCCCGG
>JAADIC010000226.1 GCA_013151535.1 Alphaproteobacteria bacterium
GGCCTGTCAGCCAAGGAAAATTCTGCTGTTCGAGCAGGGCGAACCGGCGCTTTATTGCATAGATCAGGAACTGCGGGCCCTGGTCGGGGATTCGCAGGTCGAGATCGTGCCGGTTCTTGGCTCGGTCTGTGACAGGGCGCTGAGTTTACAGGTTTTGGCGCGCCACAAGGTCGATATTATTCTACACGCGGCGGCCCACAAGCATGTGCCCCTAGTCGAAATGAACGAGGTCGAGGGGCTGCGCAACAATATCCTTGGCACGCGGATTTTGGCCGAGGCCGCGCAGGCGCAGAATGTCGCACATTTTGTTTTGATCTCCAGTGACAAGGCGGTGCGCCCGACCAATGTGATGGGGGCGTCCAAACGTCTGGCAGAGCTTGTCATTCAGGATTTTGCCAGCCGCAGCAAATTCACCCGGTTTTCCATGGTCCGGTTCGGTAATGTGCTGGGCTCAAGTGGTTCGGTCGTGCCGCTATTTCAGGAACAGATCGCACGCGGCGGGCCGGTGACACTGACCGACAGGCAGGTGACGCGGTATTTCATGACCTTGATCGAGGCGGCGCAACTTGTGTTGCTGGCCGGAAGTTTCGCGCGTGGTGGCGATGTCTTTGTGCTGGATATGGGCAAGCCGGTTGTCATCCGCGATCTGGCCCGCCAGATGATCCATCACGCCGGATATTCCGTGCGCGACGTGAAACATCCCGATGGCGATATCGAAATTGCCATTACCGGCCTGCGCCCGGGTGAAAAACTGTTTGAAGAACTGCTGATCGGGGCGGATATGCAGACCACGCCACACCCGAAAATTCTGCGCGCCCAAGAAGAGCAATTGTCGGAAATCGAGGTGGCCACCATGTTGAAAGACCTGCGCGTTATCGTCGACAACGTAGACGCCAATGCCGCGCGGGCTTTGGTGCGGAAATGGGTGAAGGGGTATCGCATATCAGGCGATCAGGAAGTCGGCTAGAACCGCCCGCTTTGGTATTTATGACACCTACAGACATTTACCGACAAAATGTCCCCCCAACGTCTTGATATTGGCTATCGTTTCCTAAAAAAGTCCAATATCGGGCTTGCAGGGCCTTTGTAAGTGTGGAGTGGATAGTGTTGGGTTGTCGCGCCGTTGGATTGAGCACCGTGCTGCTTGCGGGCAGTGCCGTCGCTGCTGCGGCCGGATCGCTTAACCTTTATGGCATGCCCGGCGTGATTGACATGCCATCGGCCGAAAGTGCCCCGGATGCGCAATTGACCACAACGATTGGCTCGTTTGCCGGAACCTTTAGAAACACTTTGTCGTTTCAAATGACGCCGCGATTGTCGGGCAGCTATCGTTATACCGTATTGGCGAACTGGAACACGGGCGGCTTTACCACCTATTTCGACCGCAGTTTTGATATTCATTACAAAATGTTGGACGAAACGCGCTACTTTCCCGCCGTTGCGGTTGGTTTGCGTGATCTGATCGGCACCGGGCTCTATTCCGGTGAATATATCGTTGCCACCAAATCCCTGACCCCGAACTTGAAAGTGACCGGCGGGATTGGCTGGGGGCGGTTGGGGTCAAGCGGCAGTTTCTCAAATCCGCTTTCGGCGATTTTGGGATCGGGTTTTGACACACGCAGCGCTGGTTTTGGCCTTGGCGGCGTGCCTGGCATTGGCAATTGGTTCCGTGGCCCCGCCGCGTTTTTTGGTGGCGTCGAATGGCAGACGCCAAACCCGAAACTAAAGCTCAAGGTCGAGTATTCGTCAGATGCCTATATTCCGGAATCGGTGACCCGATCCATTTTCACCCGCCGCTCGCCGATTAATTTCGCGGTCGATTATCGGGTCAATCGCTCTGTCCAGCTTAGCGGCTATTATCTTTATGGATCGGAAATCGGGTTCAAAGTCTCGATGTCGATGAACCCCAAGATTTCACCAGCGAACGGATCATTGGAGGCTGCACCTGTGCCAGTTTTTCGTCGCCCTGAAACCGGTGAGCTGGGCTTTAAGTTGCGTGCCGACACAGGCTGGGTAAATCAACCGGATGTCCAGACTGTCTTGCTTGGCAATCTGCAAGTTGTCTTGGCGGCTGAGGGGTTTGTGATCGAAATGGCCTCGTTCACGGGGAAACGGGCCGAAGTGCGGGTGCGCAACACGAAATATGAAAGTACGGCGCAGGCTGTGGGTCGTGTCGCGCGTATGATGACACGGGTATTGCCACTTTCAATCGATACATTTGTGGTTACACCAGTTGAAAACGGCATGGCTTTGGTTTCGGTTACACTGTTGCGCCAGGATCTTGAGGATCTGGAAAATGATCCGGAAGGTGTTCGGAAATCCTTTGATCGCGCGCACTTGTCTGACCCTGTAAGTATGATTGCAGGCGCAGTTCGCAATGACGAGGTTTATCCAAGCCTAAGCTGGCAAATCGGCCCTTACCTGCGGTATTCGTTGTTTGATCCCGACAATCCGGTGCGGATTGATGTCGGCTTGCGCGTACAGGCCGAATGGGAAGTGGCGCGCGGGGTTGTGATCTCGGGTTCGGCGATCAAAAAGGCGGCTGGCAATCTGGATTCTGTGACGCGCACATCGAATTCTGTCATCCAGCATGTCAGGTCTGATTTCGGTTTATATGATAAGCAAGCTGATCCGGCGCTTGAATATCTGCAGGTTGATTTTTTCTTCCGTCCGGGGCGCGATCTGTATGGCCGGGTAACAGCCGGGTATTTGGAGCGGATGTATGGCGGTGTTTCGGCTGAACTGCTTTGGAAACCAATTGAAAGCCGTCTGGCCATCGGTGCCGAGGTTAACTTGGTTCGTCAGCGCGCATATGATGGTGGCTTTGGCTTCAGGTCCTATCAGGTGGGAACCGGGAATGTGTCTGCGTATCTTGATATGCGCAACGGATACTCGGCGCAGGTGGATGTGGGGCGTTATCTGGCGGGTGACTGGGGTGCAACATTCGCTTTTGATCGCACATTCAATAATGGTTGGAAGGTTGGCGCGTTCTTCACGCTGACCACGGTGTCTTTCGCCGATTTCGGCGAAGGCTCGTTTGACAAGGGCTTGCGGTTTACCATTCCGATCTCCTGGTCGACGGGCAAACCGTCACGCGACAATCGCGAGGCCATCATTCGGCCATTGACCCGCGATGGCGGCGCGCGGCTAAAAATTCGTAACCGTCTATACGATCAGGTGAACGTCCGGCATAAGGCAAGGCTAGCGCCCACATGGGGGAGGTTCTGGCGATGAAGTTCAGACTGGTGGCCATTTTTGCTGCGCTGCTGATTGTGGCGGGCTGTGCCTCGAAAGACCGGGACACAGCGCTGAGCGAAACCCTGAAAACGGCGGTTAAATCCTTTGGCAAGACGCCGGACAACACGGCGCAGAACCGCGCAATTGCGCAGATGACCCGTGCCGATTTGATCGGAACCTCAAGCAACCCGCTGATCCTGTTGTTTATCGAGATCAGCCAGCAATATGCGTCGCTGGCCCAGGTCTCGCAGAACGGGCAATACGCCGTTTTCTTTTCCAGTGACCAAAAGTCACTGACCTTTTCAAAGGGGCTTTTGACCGCAACCCGGGGTCTGGGGCCGGATGTTTTGTCACTTGATGTGACAGACACCCGGGCGGCCCTGAAAAAGGGGTTTCAGGGCAAGGTTTCGACCCGTCGTATTCATCGCCAACTGAACGCTGAAAACGAAGCGGTTGCCACGATATTTTCCTGCAAACTCAATCGCTTGGCAGATGAAACCGTGACCAGTGTGCATAAGAAATTTCGCCTGGAGCGTTACGAGGAAAGCTGCGTTTCGCGGGCGGATGCTTCCGTAACTTATACGAACACATACTGGCTTGACGGGCGGACCCGCGTGATGTGGAAATCACGGCAATGGATGGAGGAGTCCATTGGCTATTTGCAGGTTGATGTATTGATCCCGGAACTGTCGTGATTTTTACGCAATTGCGGCGTGATATTCCCGGCGGTTGCGTTGACTTTTTGTTAAGAATCTTGATACGGTGGACGTGGGATGTGGATTTGGAGTGAGAGAATGACATTTAACAAAGTATTATGCGCGGCGGTTATCGCGGTAACGGCAGTTGCGGCGGGGTCTGGCGTTAGTGCGTCAGAAAACCTGATTAAACCAATTTCGATGTCGACTCAGGGTGTACCAGTGCCACCCGTGCCACCTGTGTTTACGGCCGTTCTGGGGCCAAATGCGGCGGCGGCTGTTGGCGCAGTCGGCTTGCCGGCGGCAACTATGGCAGCAATAGCGGTGGTAACCATTGTGGTTGTGGTTGCTACACCGACCAGTTCTACGACAACAACGACAACGACCCCTTAATAGGGCGGTCTTTCGGAAGTTTCAAAGCGGGTCGGTTTCGGCCCGCTTTTCTGTCAGCTTTTTTCTGTGCCCAAGCCGATCCAGCAGGCTGTGCAGTACATTCTTGATTTCGGCGGCCTGAGGCTTGGTAAAGCCTGACAGAATGCGCCGCTCGTGGCTTTTGGCCATATGCACTTTTTCTTGTGTCAATTCATGCCCTTGTGGCGTCAATTTCACAAATACCGACCTGCGATCTTTGGTCGAATGAACGCGTTTTAACAACCCGTCCCGCTCCATGCGATCCAATGCCCGGGTCAAGGTTGGCTGTTTCAGCAGGCATGTTTGTGCCAGCGCCCCCACAGTCAACACCTCCTCTGGATAGAGCGACGCCAATATCCGCCAGGTTGACACCCGCAAGCCTGAATTGCGCAGCTCCGCATGAAACGCTTCGCTTGCCACAGCGCTGGCCTGAGCCAGCAGGAACAGCAGATAGTCATCGGTAAATGACCCCTCCGCGTATTTCTTCGGTTCAACCGTCATGTTTCGTTGTCCCGAACTGGCCGGAAAAGAAGACCAGAGGTTCAAGGTCGCTCTGTTCGCATTCCATGACCTCGCCGAAAAACACCACATGATCGCCTGCATCCACCAGTTGGCTGCGTCGGCATTCAAAGGTGGCGATGGTATTGCGAATGACCGGCAGGTCATGCACGCCGCGAAACCAGTTGATGTTCTGAAAACGGTCGTCGATCTTGCTGGCGAACTGGTTGCAAATCTGGCGCTGCTCGCTGGACAGGATGTTGATGGCAAAATGGCTGGCTTGGCGAAACACCTCCAGATTGGGTGACTTATTGGTCAGCGACCACAGCACCAAAGGCGGTTCCAGCGAGACCGAGCTGAACGAGTTGATCGTCAACCCGAACGGTTTGCCGCCCTCACCATTGGTGGTCACAACCGCGACGCCGGTTGCGAATTTGCCGAAGGCGCGGCGCAGGGCCAGTGATGTGTCCATTTGAAACCCTCTTGCCTGTTCACAGCGCGAAAATATTACTTTGAATATATTCCAAAGTAATATAATTAACAAGAAGAATCCTCGGCGACAGGGCCGGGGAATCGCGCAATAGGGGGGCAAGGTCATGCTGACTGACCGGATTGAATCCAAGTGGATCGACGCGTTTGAAACCACGTTTCAGGCGTGCAAGGTGGGCCGCAATCAAACCGCGATCATCCTGTCGGAAACCCAGAGCCGTGAGCTGAACGTGCATCTGGCCGAGCTGGCATTGGCGCGTATGAAGGTGCCGTTTTACCACCTGAAAGTGCCAACGCCGGGCGCGTCTTCGCCCGCGATCATCCGGTCCTCGGGCGCGACGCTGGCCTTGACTGGTCAGGAAGGTGCGGTGAGGGCGCTGGCGGCGGTTGATTTCGTGGTTGATCTGACACTGGAAGGGCTGATGCACGCGCCGCAAACCGCGACCATCCTGAAAGGTGGCGCGCGGATATTGAACATCTCGAACGAGCATCCGGATATGCTGGAACGCGCCATGCCGGATGAAGACCTGAAAGCGCGGTGTCTGGCGGCGGCGCGTCTGTGCCGGAAGGCCACACGGATGCGGGTTCAAAGCGATGCGGGAACTGAATTGAGCGTGGATATGACCGGCAACAACACCGTCGGTGTCTGGGGCTGGACCGATAAACCGGGCACGCTGGCCCATTGGCCGGGCGGCATTGTTGTATCGTTTCCCAGGGCGGGCAGCGTTAACGGGCGTCTGGTGTTTCAACCCGGCGACATGAACCTGACCTTCAAGAAATATTTCGACAGCGAGGTGATTTTCACCCTCAAGGACGATTTTGTCACCGAGATCGAGGGCATTGGAACCGATGCGCGCCTGATGCGAAACTATCTGGCGGCGTTTGATGACCCATTGGCCTATGCCACCAGCCATGTGGGTTGGGGGCTGCATAAAGGCGCGCGCTATGAGGCATTAACCATGTACGACAAACGCGACAGCAACGGCACGGAACTTCGCGCGGTGGCTGGGAATTTCCTTTACTCAACAGGCGCGAATGAATTTGCCGGGCGCTTCACGCAAGGGCATTTTGATCTGCCGATGATGGGGTGTTCGATCATTGTGGATGACACTTGCGTCGTTGAAAACGGAAAACTGACCGCGTGAAACGGGTGGTCGGGATTGCCTATGACGAACGCGGAGCCGGAGGGGTTCCGGTGGTTTGCCTGCATGGGATTGGTGGGGATACGACCAGTTTTCAACCGCAGTTGGACGGGCTGGCTGGGCGGCGAGTGATAACTTGGAACATGCCGGGTTATGGTGGCTCTGAGGCGATTGAACCGGTGACGTTCGCAGGGCTGGCGGATAAACTGGCCGCGTTTCTGGCGGCATTGGGCCTGTCCAGCGTGCATCTGGTTGGCCAATCCATCGGCGGTATGCTGGCACTTGAAATGGCGTTTCGCTTTCCTGATAGGCTGGCCTCGCTTGCCTTGATCGCCACAACCTCGGCCTTTGGCGGGCGGGATGACAGTTTCAAGGATCGGTTCATCGCGGCGCGTCTGAAACCGCTTGATGAGGGGAAAACCCTTGCAGACTTGGCGTCGGATTTTGTGCCCGAGATTGTCGGCCCGATTGCGACGGAGGCAGTTATTCAAGCCGCGATCAAGTCCATGGCCGCAGTGCCCGAAGACACCTATCGTGCGATCATTCGCTGTCTGGTCACGTTCAACCGCCGCGCTGACATCGAGAGCCTGACAATACCCACTTGCCTGATTGCCGGTGAGCATGACCAGAATGCCCCTGCAAAAACCATGATGCGCATGGCAGCGAAAATTCCGGATGCGGAATATCACGAGATCAAGGGCGCGGGCCATCTGATAAACCTAGAGGCGGGCGAGCAAACCAACGCCATCCTGCGCAATTTCTATAACAAACAACGGAGCCTGACATGACCGACCAAGATGCCGCCATTTTTGATGCTGAAGCATGGGGCCTGACCGACAAACAGGTTGAGCTGACGGCGCTGGCCCGCAAACTGGGGCAGGAAAAATTCGCCCCACGCGCCGCGAAATATGACCGCGACGCGAGCTTTCCGACGGAAAACTATAAGGATTTCTTTGACAGTGGCATGATGGGCATCGCCATCCCCGAAGAATATGGCGGCCATGGTGCCGATTTCAAAACCTATATGCTGACCTCGGCCGAGATCGGGCGCTATTGCGGCTCAACCGCGCTGACGTTCAATATGCATGTATGTTCGTGCCTCTGGAGCGGCTTTCTGATCGACAATTTTGAACTGGATGATGCAGTGCGGGCCGAACACAACAAAACCCGCGCCATCCATTATAAACGCGTGCTGGAAGATGGTGCGATCTATGCACAGCCGTTTTCCGAGGGCGGGGCGGCGGCTGCCGGGTCCAAGGCGTTTGGCACCACGGCGCTGAAGGTTGATGGCGGCTGGATCATCAACGGCAAGAAAATATTCGCCTCGCTTGCCGGGCATGCGGATTACTACGGCGCGTTATGCACGGAAATCAGCACGCCAAACGAAGAACCGGATCGCGCCAACACCATGTATATCGCGGTTCCGCGCGGCGCGGATGGGATCATTGTCGAGGGCGATTGGGATCCTTTGGGTATGCGCGGCACGGTCTCGCGCAATCTGATCTTCAAGGATGTGTTTGTGCCGAGTGACGCCAAACTGATGCCCTCGGGGATCTATTTCAAGGCGGCCAAGCGCTGGCCACATATGTTCATGACGCTCACGCCAAGTTACATGGGGCTGGCGCAGGCGGCTTATGATTTCACCATAAAATATCTGCGCGGCGAAATGCCGGGCACACCGCCGGTCAAGCGGCGGATGTACCCGACCAAGCAAATCGCGGTGGCGCAGATGCGGATCATGCTGGAGCAGACCAAAGCCCTGTGGTTTCAGGCGATTTCCGAGGCGGGGCCGAACCCGAACCGCGAAAGCCTGCTGCGCGCGTGGTCTGCGCAATACACCGTCATGGAAAACGCCAACGAACTGGCGCAACTGGCGATCCGCACCTGTGGCGGGCAATCCATGCTCAAAAGCCTGCATCTGGAGCGGATTTATCGTGACAGCCGCTGTGGCTCATTGATGCTGCCCTGGACCAGTGAATTGTGTCTGGATATGTTGGGCAAGGGAACATTGTACAAGTCCGGCGAACGGGACGACTAGGGTGAGCGGACGCGCGCAAACCATTGACGCGTGGCTGCACACCCATGCGGACCATCAGCGCGGCAAGATCGCGCTGAATTTCGAGGGGCGCAGCCACAGTTACGCTGAACTGGCCGAATGGGTCGAAAGGCTGGCGGCGGGGTTGCAACACAAGCTGGGCCTGAAGCGTGGCGATCGGGTGGCCTATTACGGCAAGAACTCCGACAGCGAGGTGGCATTGTTATTCGCGGCAGCGCGTCTTGGCTTGATCTTTGTGCCGCTCAACTGGCGGCTGGCGGTGGCGGAACTGAACTATGCGATCGGTGATTGCGGCGCGAAGGTGTTGTTTCATGACGGGCATTTTGCTGAACAGATCGGCGCGGTGCTGGAGGGGCTGGAAACGGTTCCGGTTGATGTGTCTGACCGTCTGGCCTCGCTTGGCGAAAACCATGCGCCCGTTCAAAGCGAGGCCGAGCTTGGCGATGCATTTCTGATCGTCTACACATCGGGCACTACGGGGCGCCCCAAAGGTGCGGTGCTGACGCAAGAGGCGGTGTTGTGGAACGCTGTCATCAGCCTGCACGCCCATGATTTTACGCCGGATGACCACATCCTCAACATTCTGCCGCTGTTTCATGTGGGCGGGATCAATATCCAGATGATGCCGATGTTTTTCATCGGCGGGCAGGTGACACTGCATGCGCAATTCGAGCCGGACAGCACCATTCAGGCGCTGGAACTCGAAGGGATCACGACCACGGTTTGTGTGCCAACGGTGATGAAAGCGCTGCTTTATCACCCGGATTGGGGCGATTTGAAACTGCCGGATTTGCGGATGCTCAACACCGGCTCTACCGACGTGCCGGTCGAAATCCTCGATGCGATCCACAAGCGCGGAATTCCCATGGTGCAGGTCTACGGGGCGACGGAAACCGGCCCGGTGACCACCTATCAGAAATCCGGTGAGGCGATGGCGACGGCGGGGTCGATTGGGCGCGCCGGTATTCATTCGCGGATCAGGCTGATGATGGACGGGCAGGAGGTTGGGTTTGATATGCCGGGCGAGATCTGGGTGAAGGGGCCGAATAATTTCAGCCATTACTGGAACAATCCCGAAGCCACGGCAGAGGCAATGGCTGATGGCTGGTTTCGCACCGGTGATGTGGCGCGAAAGGACAAAAACGGGCTTTACTGGTTTGCGGATCGGGTGAAACACATGATTATTTCGGGCGGTGAGAATATCTATCCGGCCGAGCTTGAGCGGGTGCTGAACCGGATCGAGGGCATTCGCGAGGCCTGCGTTGTCGGGCGCGCGCATCCCAAATGGGGCGAGGTTCCGGTGGCGGTGGTTGTTTTGCGTAAAGGCGGGCCAGATCGCACCGCGATACTGGCGGCCTTCACGGATGAAATCGCGCGCTACAAACACCCGAAAGACGTGGTGTTTCTGGAGCGTTTGCCGCGCAACGCCATGGGCAAGGTTGTGGTTGCCGAACTGCGCAAACTGGTTGAAGCTGCCAGCAGATAGGGGCGACCTTGTGGGTCATTCCTTTAAGTCTCTGACGAGGCTCTAAGGGGCATTTGTGGAACAAAGATGGGTTTGAATCGAGAGCTTGACGGGTATCTGGTGGTGGCCATGGAACAGGCCGTGGCCGCACCTTATTGCAGCCTGCTGTTGGCAGATGCGGGGGCGCGGGTGATTAAGCTGGAGCGGCCCGAGGGCGATTTTTGCCGTGGTTATGATCGTGGTGCGGATGGGCAAAGCACTTGGTTTGCCTGGCTCAATCGCGGCAAGGAATCGGTAGTTGTCGATTACACCAAGCCTGAAGACGCAGCCCTGATGCACCGCTTGATTGCACGCGCGGATGTGTTTTTGCATAACCTTTCGCCGGGCGCATTGGCGCGCCACGGGTTTGGGGCGGATGTTTTGCGGGCGGCCAATCCGGGGCTTATCAATCTGCAAATCTCGGGCTATGGCACCGATGGTGTGGCGGCCCAGATGAAGGCTTATGACTTTCTGGTGCAGGCGGAAAGCGGCGTGTGCTCGGTGACTGGTACGGCGGAGCAGCCCGCAAGGGTTGGGGTGTCGCTTGGGGATATCTCGACCGGACTAACGGGGTTTTCCGCTATTTTGCGGGGGTTGCTGCAACGCGGGCGCACGGGCTTGGGGGTTGATTTGTCGATCTCGTTGTTTGATGTGCTGGCCGATTGGATGAACATGCCCTTGCTGGCGCATCGCTATTTGCCAGCCAAGCCCGAACGCATGGGTTTGACCCATTCACTGTTGGCGCCTTATGGAGCCTATGAAACGGCAGATGGCGCGCAGATCCTGATTGCCATTCAGAATAATCGGGAATGGGGGCGGTTTTGTGCCGAGGTTTTGGCCTGCCCAGAGATGGCGCGCGACCCGCGCTTTGTTGACAATGCGGCGCGGGTGGCCAATCGCGTGGTGCTGGACGTGGCAATCAACAACGTGTTTTGCAAGCACCAGCGCGATGATCTTGCCGAAATCCTGCAACAGGCTGGCATCGCGTGGGCGCGCCTCAGCTCGCTTGAAGACCTCTCAAACCATCCGTTTTTGCGAGGGGTGCAAGCCCGTTTCGGGGCGGCGACGGTTGATCTGGTGGATTTGCCAGTGCAATCGGATGCGCCGCGCCAAACCCAAGTGCCGCAGCTTGGCGAACATAGCGATACCATCAGGCGGGAGTTTTCCGAATGACTTATGAGCTGAACCACCCTGAAATTCGCGCGGCGGTTGCCAAGCTGTGCGAAGGCTTTCCCGGCGCATATTGGCGCAAACTGGATCGCGCACAGGACTATCCGAGCGCATTCGTTGAGGCGCTGACTCGTGATGGTTACCTCGCAGCGTTGATCCCCGAAGAATATGGCGGCTCGGGCCTGCCATTATCGGCGGCGGCGGCGATTTTGGAGGAGGTTCACCGCTCGGGCGGCAACGCGGCGGCTTGCCATGCGCAGATGTATACGATGGGCACGTTGCTTAGGCATGGCTCGGAGGTGCAAAAGGCGAAGTGGCTGCCAAAGATCGCCTCGGGTGATTTGCGGCTTCAGGCCTTTGGTGTGACCGAGCCGACGAGCGGCACCGATACCGGTGCTTTACGCACGACGGCGCGCCTTGTGGGGGACCGTTATATCGTCAACGGTCAGAAAATCTGGACCTCGCGGGCCGAGCAATCGGACCTGATGGTGCTTCTGTGCCGGACCTCAAAAGCTGCGCCGCGCAAGACCGACGGCCTGTCGGTTCTGCTGGTCGATATGCGCGAGGTGCGCGGCAAATCCCTGAGCATCCGGCCCATCCGCACCATGATGAACCACGCCACCACCGAGGTGTTTTTTGACGATATGGACGTGCCCGCCGAGAACCTGATCGGCGAGGAGGGCAAGGGTTTTCGCCACATTCTGTCAGGCATGAACGCGGAGCGGATTTTGATTTCCGCCG
>JAADIC010000127.1 GCA_013151535.1 Alphaproteobacteria bacterium
TATAGACATGCTTTTCCTTTTCAGCCCCCGGATGGGTCACAGCACCTTTATTGGCCGGGCCAACAAGCTGGGCATATTTCCAAAGTGCGCCACTGGCGTAAATCGTTTCGCGCGGGCCAGCCCAGTTTTTCTTGCGCTCGGCCAGCACGTCACCCGGCACATCAATCGAAATCTCGCCCTTGATCGCATCGAGCGTAATCATGTCACCGTCTTCCACTAACGCAATCGGCCCGCCATGCGCCGCCTCGGGGCCAACGTGACCGACGCAGAAACCCCGCGTGGCACCGGAAAAACGGCCATCCGTAATCAGCGCCACTTTCTTGCCCATGCCCTGTCCTGACAGGGCCGCCGTGGTCGCCAGCATTTCACGCATACCCGGCCCACCGGCGGGGCCTTCGTTGCGGATCACCAGAACCTCGCCCTCTTTATAGCTGCGCGCCTGCACCGCCGCGAACGCGTCTTCTTCGCATTCAAATACCCGCGCGGGGCCTGAAAAAACGATGTCGTCTTCCGTCATACCGGCAATTTTCACAATCGCACCAAGCGGCGCAAGATTGCCTTTCAGGCCAACCACACCGCCGGTTTTACTTAGCGGTTTATCAACCGGATAGATCACACGGCCATCGGCCACACGCTCAATCTTGTCCAGCTCCTCGCCCATGGAAAAGCCCGAGGCGGTCATGCAATCCTCGTGCATCAGACCAGCCCGGCGCAGCTCTTTCATCACCACCGGCACGCCGCCAACCTCGTACAAATCCTTGGCCACATATTGCCCGCCCGGTTTCAGGTCGACGAAATAAGGCGTGTCGCGGAAAATCTCGCAGACATCATCAAGGTCAAAATCAATCCCGGCCTCATGCGCAATCGCGGGCAGGTGCAGGCCAGCATTGGTTGAGCCACCCGTACAGGCCACCACACGCGCGGCGTTTTGCAGGGATTTAAGCGTCACGATATCACGCGCGCGGATGTTCTTTTCGAGCAGATTCATCACCGCACGCCCCGAGGCCTCGCCATACTGATCGCGGCTTTCATAAGGGGCGGGCATGCCGGACGAGTTAATCAGCGCAAGGCCGATCGCCTCGGACACGCAAGCCATGGTGTTGGCGGTGAACTGGCCACCGCAGGAACCGGACGAGGGGCAAGCAATCGCCTCCATCACCTTCAATTCCGCCTCGGAAAGTGTGCCAGCCTGATTTTGGCCGACCGCCTCAAACAGGTCCTGCACCGTCAGATCGCGCCCCTTATAGCGCCCCGGCAGGATCGAGCCGCCATAGATAAACACCGACGGCGTGTTCAGACGCACCATCACCATCATCATTCCGGGCAGGGATTTATCGCAACCCGCCAACCCGACAATCCCGTCATACGCATGGCCACGCATGGTCAGTTCAACCGAATCAGCAATAACCTCGCGGCTGGCAAGCGAGGATTTCATGCCGTCATGGCCCATAATGCCATCGGTCACGGTGATCGTGGTAAATTCGCGCGGCGTACCATCAGCGGCTTTAACGCCCATCTTGACCGCCTGCGCCTGACGACTGAGCGAGATGTTGCAGGGCGCGGCCTCGTTCCAGCAGGTGGCGACCCCGATCAGAGGCTGGTGAATCTCCTCCTCCGACAGACCCATCGCGTAAAGATACGACCGGTGCGGCGCACGCGCGGCCCCTTCGGTGACATAGCGGCTGGGAAGGTTGGTTTTGTCAAACTGCTTGGTCATTTGGGTCGGCCTCTGGCGATGGAAGTTCATTGAGTTAACGGAATAAGCGAGCCGGGGATGATGCACAAGACATCTGATTGTGGTGCGCGCGATTTGACGCTAGCGTGCAGCGAATTTCCGACCCGATCGAGGCCCAGATGAACCCCCGCTTTGCGCGCTACATTGAACCGGCCAAGGCGAAATCACAGCTTTGGCGGCTTGGGCTGGGTTTGATGCTGGGAACTGTCATCTATTACGCTTTCACGCTGAGCATTCTGCTGGTCGGAGCGTCGTTTGGCCTTGATATCGAAAACGCTCTGTCCGGTCAGGCCGGGCCACCTGAAACCGCCGTTTTGCTGCTGTCGTTTCTGGGGATGACATTTGCTGTTATCCTTGTGCTGCGCCTGCTGCATGGCCGCGATCTGATGTCGGTGATCGGGCCTGATCCGGTGGAGGCGCGGCGCCATTTCATCATCGCGGCTGTCATTTCCTTCGCCATCAGCATCGCCAGTTTTGCGCTTTATCTGATGGCGTTTACGCCAAACCCGAACCTGCCACTCCCCGTTTGGCTGGCATGGCTGCCTTTTTCACTGATTCTGGTCCTGATCCAAACCTCGGCAGAAGAGCTGGTTTTTCGCGGTTATATCCAGCAACAGCTTGCAGCGCGGTTTGCATCACCCTTGATCTGGTGGCTGCTGCCCTCGGCCCTGTTTGGCCTGATGCATTATAGCCCTGAAACCTATGGCGCGAACACATGGCTGGTGGTTATCGGGGCCGGTTTGATCGGGCTGGTTGCCGCCGATGTCACCGCGCGCACCGGCAATCTGGGCGCGGCGATTGCCATTCATTTTGTCAACAACACCATGGCCATCCTGTTCATTGCCCCGCTGGATGATCTGAACGGTCTTGCCCTGAATGTCGGCAGCTTCAGTGCGGTGGATATTGACGCGATGCGGCTGGCCCTACAGATGGATATCGCCGTCATTCTGGTCTGCTATTACATCTATCTGCGCATCATGCGCCAACGCGGCTTTTGATTGCAATTCACCAAGCCGCAGCCTATTTAGCCAACAACCAAAGATCAAATTCGCGGAGCCCGCATGAACTGGATTTCCAATTATGTCCGTCCCAAGATCAACTCGATCTTCTCGCGCCGCGAAACGCCGGACAATCTGTGGTACAAATGCGATGAATGCGGCACCATGCTGTTTCACCGCGAGCTGAGCGAGGCACAAAACGTCTGCCCGAGCTGCAACCACCACATGCACATCAACCCGCGTGAACGGTTTGGGCACCTGTTTGATGGCGGCCTGTTCGCTGAGATCGACGTGCCAAAACCTGTGGCCGACCCACTGGGGTTTAGGGATCAAAAGAAATATCCCGACCGGATGAAAACCGCGCAAAAGACCACCGGCGAGGTCGATGCAATGCTGTTGGTCGAAGGCGAGGTTCTGCGCACGCCCTTCGTGGCTGCCGGGCAGAATTTCAAATTCATGGGCGGCTCCATGGGCATGCATGTGGGCAACGCGATCATCACCGGGGCCGAGCGCGCGATTGCCAAGAAATGCCCGTTCGTGATCTTTACGGCTGCCGGTGGCGCGCGCATGCAAGAGGGCATCCTGTCCCTGAT
>JAADIC010000320.1 GCA_013151535.1 Alphaproteobacteria bacterium
TAGCCCGGAAACAAAAGCCCGATCTTTTCCAGCAACAAATCCTCAAGCGGCAAATACCGCTGCCGCCCATCGCCCCGCTCGGCCAAAGGCACGAACCGGTCGATCTGGCGCGGGATCGGCAACAAGGATAACAAGCGCCGCCCGTCCTTGTCTCGCATCAGTTCCAGCGCCAGCGACAGGCCTTCGTTGGGGATAAACGGAAACGGATGCGCCGGATCAATCGCCAGCGGGCTGAGGATCGGAAACACCTGATTGACAAAGCGTTCTTCCAGAAAATCGCGGTCCTCGTCATCCAGATCTTCGCGTGACAGGATGCAAATATCGGCCCGCTGCAAATCGGCCTTAAGCGCCGTCCAAACCTCCTGCTGGCGCAGCATCAGGGCGCGGGCATCGGCATCGATCAGCACCAGTTGCTCCTCCGGCGTCAACCCATCCGCCGCCGGACGGGTCACACCGGAGCGCTGCAATTCACGCAATCCGGCGACGCGTACCGTATAAAATTCATCCAGATTGGTGGCCGAGATCGACAGGAACCGCACCCGCTCCAGCAGCGGCACCGCAATATTCGAAGCCTCCTCCAGCACCCGCCAGTTGAACGCCAGCCACGACAATTCGCGATTGAAAAACCGCGCCGGACCCGTCGGATCAAAACCTTCGATCTTGACCGGGGCGGCGAACGGCGCATTCAGAAAATCGGCATTGCTCATGGGGGTCCCTAAGTTGAGGATTTCACCCCGTTATGCCTTGGCACACCCCCCATTGTCCAGCATCCGCCAGCTCTTCTTCTGTTTGAAAATATCCTCGGGAGGGCGAGGCTCTCGCTCAAAACAACCCCGCCGCCAACCGCCGGTTCACCGGGCGTTTTAGTTCCAGCGAAAGCCGATCCAACCGCGCAACGATCCCCTGCGCCGCATCAGCCGAGCGTTCCATCCGCGCCACCAGATAGGGGATCAGCCTGTCATCAATCGCGATCTGGCGATCCTGAAACAACTTCAGCAGCAAAGCCCCCAAAAGCGCATCATCCGGCGCGTCCAACTGTACAATATCCACCGACGGCTTTTCAAATCCGCCAGCCCCAGCGGCCAGCGCGCTGGCGGCGCGCTCGCGGTTATCAGCATCACGCCCGCCGCCGCCTCGATCAGGTTATAAAGATGAAACATCGCCGCCTCGCGTGCTGGGTCCCCCGCAACCTTGTCCACATCCTCGATCACAAGAAAATCATGCGCCGCCAGCGCCTCGACACGGCCCTCGTCCAGATCATCAAATCCAGCGATATGCGCTCCGGTCAAATCCGCCCAGACATGGGCCAGATGGGTCTTGCCCGCGCCCTTTGCCCCCAGCAAAACCATGCGTCGTGCGGGCCAGTCGCGCCAGCCCTCAAGGCGCGCCACCGCCAGCGCGTTCGAGCCGGACACGAAAAACGCATCCCGCCCCAGCGCGGTTTTTGTCGGCAGATCAAACGTCAATTGGGTGGCCAAGGCTCAAACCTGTTCCTGATCGTCAGGCAGGGTCTCCTGCCCCTTATACAGCATCCCCGCCAGATATTGCCGGATGCCAAAACGCGAAAACACCCCGATTGTCGCCGCCATCGGCACCGCCACCAGCATACCCAGAAACCCGAACAGCGTGCCAAAAACCGACAGCGCGAACATCAGCCAGACCGGATGCAACCCAACCGAGCCGCCCACCAGTTTCGGGGTCAGAAAATTACCCTCGACCAGTTGGCCGATGACAAAAATCACCGCCACCGCCCCGATCCAGATCGGTTGATCCCAGAACTGGAACAGCGCCAGACCAATCGCCAGAACCCCGCCAAACACCGCGCCGATATAGGGAATGAACGAAATCAGCCCGGCAATCAGCCCGACCACAAGGCCGAAATTCAACCCCACCAGCATCAGCGAAATGGCGTAATAAGTGCCAAGGATCGCCGAGACCGAGATTTGCCCGCGCACGAACCCGGCCAGCACCGCGTCCACCTCGCGCGCCAATTCGCGCAGGGTGTCGGCGTGATCCAGCGGCAGCCATGCATCGATAATCGCCATCATCCGGTCCCAGTCCAGCAGCAGATAAAACGCCACCACCGGTACGATGACGATGAAAATCACCACATCAATCAGCGAAAAAGCCGACGAAATAATCGCGTTCGCCAGTTCGCCACCGCGCGCCCGCAAAGTCTCACCAACGCCATCCAGCGATTTGCGCAGGGTCGATTCAGGCTCCATCAGTGACGGGATCTGATCCTGCAAAAACCCTTGCAGCTTTTTGGAATAATTTGGGGCCTCACCAATCAGCGCGCCCAATTGATTAACAAAAGTCGGCACCAAAAGCAGCGCCATGACCACGAAAACCACCAAAGCCACAAAGGTGATTATCATCGTCGCCACCACCCGCGAGCAGCCCATGCGCTCCAACCGATCAGCCACCGGATCAAGGAAATAGGCAATCGCCGCCCCGGCCACGAATGGCAGGATCACATTGCCCAGCGCCCACATCACCAGCGCCAGCACCGCCAGCCCGATCCCCCACCAGCGCATCTGGTCTTTCACCGACATCACCATGTGAAGCCTCCGTTTGTCACAATGGCCGAGTTTTGGCCCAGCCAAGGCGGTGATGCAAGGGCAAGTGGGTATTCGCCAAAGTACCAATGTTTTTCTTGCATATTTGCAAGAAATATGTGTCTTTCAACGAATATGCAAAATTCCACCCCGCCCGCCATCGGCCAAATCCTGCGCAACTTGCGCAAATCCCACAAAATCCCGCTGGCGGTGCTGGCCAAGGATACCGGCGTGTCCGAGGCCACCCTGTCGCGCATCGAAAACGGCCAAACGGCCGCACCGAGGCCTCGGCGGCCCTGCTCTATCGCCTTGCCACCCTGCTGAATGTCGAGATTTCAACGTTTTTCACCCGCTCCGCCGCGCCCCTGCACAGCGCCATGCGTTCAATCATGCGCAAAGGTGACGGCGCGAAATTCACCTCAGACCGGCTCTGCGCGCTGGTACTGTCGGCAGAGCTGGCGCATAAGCACATGCACCCGTTCGTCAACCTCACCTCGGCCAAAACGCTGGCGCAAACCGGCGGTCTGAACGCCCATGACGGCGAGGAGTTCCTGTTCGTGCTCAAGGGCACCCTGTTCCTGCACTCCCAATCCTACGCCCCGCTCAAGCTGGAACAGGGCGACAGCGTCTATTTT
>JAADIC010000352.1 GCA_013151535.1 Alphaproteobacteria bacterium
TTTGCTGGACCGCCCCGACAGAAAGCTGGTGGCGTCATCGACAAGCTGGGCGTAATCCGTCTTGGAAATCCGCCCGACACAGGGGGCCGAACAGCGGGCGATCTGGTGCAAAAGACAGGGGCGGGTGCGCGACGAAAACACCGCGTCGGTGCAATCGCGCAGCAGGAACACCTTTTGCAATTGGTTCAGCGTCCGGTTGACCGCCCCGGCACTGGCGAAGGGACCGTAATACTCGCCCTTCTCGCTGCGCTTGCCGCGATGTTTCTTGATCTGCGGAAACTCGTGTTCGCGCGAAACCAGAATATTCGGAAAGGATTTGTCGTCGCGCAGCAGAACATTATAGCGCGGCTTGAGCTGTTTAATCAGGTTCTGCTCCAGCAACAGCGCCTCGGTTTCTGTCTTGGTGGTCAGAAACATCATCGAGGCGGTGGCCGAAATCATCCGCCCGATGCGCGCCGTGTGACCGCTGGCTTTGGCATAGCTCGACACCCGCTTTTTCAGGTTGCGCGCCTTGCCGACATAAAGCACCGCGCCCTTGTCATCGAGCATGCGGTAAACCCCAGGCGAGTTATCAAGGGTCTTGAGAAAGCGCTGCACGCAACGATAGCCGCGCAGGCTTTCGCCATCGCGGGGGCTTTGGCCCTCTTCTTCCATGGTCTGGGTTTTGCTTGGCTCTGACATTGCCGCCCTTATAGGTGATTCTTGAACGCTGTTCTCCAATTAAGCATCGGAATCAAGGAAAAACCTGTCCACTATTTCTGTGGGTAAGTCTGGGGGTAAACCGGCGATCACCGCAATTTATTGTTTGAATCGCGGGATTTCATCGGTTTGCCTAATTTTTAGGCAGTTTTACAAGCCTTTGTTTTTGTTGTGTTAAAATTATAACCTCCGCCAAATTCTTGATTTCATTAACTAAATCATAACACCTTCTTGTGCAACGGATCAAAAGTGGACAAGAAAGATCGGGCGCAGCCGCCGACGGATGGGTTGGGATTATTCGACACCCTGAATATCCGGCGTATTCCACGCCAGATGCTGGCCGCCATCGATGCACAAAAGCTGCCCGGTCAGGGCGGGCGCATCCAGAATAAACCCCATGGCGGCAACGATATCCCTGGGGTTGCTGCCGCGTTTCAGAACCGTATTGGCGCGTTGATGGGCGAAATGCTGATCCGTCTGGCGCGCGCCTTGCAAGGTTGGCCCCGGGCCAATGGCGTTCACGCGGATATCGGGCGCAAGGGCGCGTGCGGCGGTCTGGGTAAACGCCCAAAGGCCCATCTTGGCGATGGTGTAGGACATGAATTCGGGCGTCAGTTTGCGCACCCGCTGGTCGATCATGTTGATGATACAGGCACTTGCAATCGGCTCGTTCATTTCATCGCGGCTGGCCTTTGGGGCCTGTTTGGCGAATTCCTGCGTCAGCACAAAAGGCGCGCGCAGGTTGCTTTCCATATGACGATCCCAGCCCTCGCGGGTGGCGGTTTCAAGCGTGTCATATTCAAAGATCGACGCGTTATTGATAAGCACGCTCAGGGGTTGGCCCAGCGCCTCTGCGGCTTTGGCAATCAGCCCGCTAGATTGCGCCTCGTCCGTCAGGTCAGCTTGCAGGGCTACGGTTTTGACGCCGAGCGCTTCGATTTCAGCCGCCGTTTCAGCCGCCGCTTTGGCCGAGCCAGCGTAGTGCAAAGCCACGTCATAGCCACGCGCGGCCAGAGCAAGCGCCATGGCGCGCCCAAGCCTGTTTGCGCCTCCGGTTACCAAAGCTGCCTTGTTTTGCATCCTGTCGCCCGCCTGTTTTCAGTTCAGAAAAGAACCACAATATACCAGACATAACAAATCGTAAGAATGGCGCCCCAGATCCGGCTGATATTGAGGCGGCCAAACACAAATGGCACAAGAATAAGGGCTGCGGCCAGCATCACCCAGAGGTCAAAACGCAAAATCTCGGGCGGGATCGCAAGGGGACCAAAAAAGCTGGTGATCCCCATGATGCCCAACAGGTTGAACATGTTGGAGCCAATCGCGTTGCCAATCGCCACGTCGCCACGTTTGCGCGCCGCCGCCATGATCGTGGTGGAAAGCTCGGGCAACGAGGTGCCAATCGCTACCAATGTCAGGCCGATGACCCGTTCACTGATGCCAAGATCAGAAGCGATACCAAGCGCGCCGTCGATCAGCAATTGCGCCCCCAGCGGCAGGCCGATCAGGCCCAGCACGATGAACAGGGCGATTTTCCAGCCGGGCATGGCTGGGTCGGCCCCCTCGATCTCTTCTGGTGCTTCGCCCGGGCCGCAGGCGCAGTCGCGGCGGTGGTTTCGGGCCGAATGAAACGCCTCGGCCAACATGGCGAAAAGCAGGGCCAGCAAAATCACCCCGTGCCAGAAGCCAAGCGGGCCAAAGAACGCCAGAACGATAAACACGCCGGTCGCGCCCAGCATGAAGCTATAGGTTTTACGGCTGTCACATTCCGACGAGTTGATGCCGAAAATCAGCGCCGGAACCCCAAGAACCAACAGGACATTGGCGATGTTGGAGCCGACCACGTTACCGATGGCCAGCGCCGGAACCCCCTCGAGCGCGGATTTGATCGCGATCAGAAGTTCCGGGGCCGAGGTGCCAAACGCCACGATGGTCAGGCTGACGATCAGGGCCGGAATGCCAAGACGCAGGCCCAGATTGACCGCACCACGCACAATTGCGTCGCCTGCCAGCAACAGAATAATCAGACCGCCTGCAGCTAATAAGGTGTCCATGCGATCCTTTGTTCACTTTGCCAATTGGCGTTCGGTTCCGCGACTTTAGCCGCGCTTTTCACAGGCACAAGGGCCTTTACCCAGAATATAACTGCCGCATTTCCTGCACTTGCGGGCTTTCAGGTTCGGCGTGTCGTCTTTCTTGCCAACCTTCGGCATTTTCAGCCGCCCGAACATGGCCAGCGCCAGCATGCCGATCAGAAACAGGGAGACCGCTTTGATAATCACGACCTAAAGCCCGTATTGCGCCCAGAGCGCACGATCTTCAAGCACGCCCAACGCGTCGCTGGTTATTTCGGTGCTGAAGCGGCGCAGAAACGAGCGTTTCGGGCCGTGGATGTTAAAGCGGGTTTTCTCGCCGAATATCTGTTTCATGGTGGGCACAATATGACCTATTCCATCGGCGAGTCCAACCTCGATCGCCTTGTGGCCCAGCCAGAATTCACCAGTGAACAGGTCTTTGTCACTTAGCCGCGCACCGCGCCGGCTTTTGACCTGATTGACAAAGGCGTCATGGATTTGCGCCTGCAACGCTTTCAGGCGTTTGACATCGGCCGGGCGCTCGGGGCGGAACGGGTCGAGCATGGATTTATCCTTGCCCGCCGTATGCACACGCCGCTCGATCCCGTGTTTCTCCATCAGGCCGGTGAAGCCGAACGAGGCCGAAATAACCCCGATGGAACCAACGATCGAGCTTTCGTCCACATAAATCTTTTCAGCCGCCGTCGCCAGCCAATAGCCGCCCGAGGCTGCCACGTCCTCGACAAAGGCATAGACCGGGATTTCCTTTTCATCCGCCAGCCGCCGGATCCGCGCCGCGATCAGCGAGGATTGCACGGGTGAGCCGCCGGGCGAGTTGACAACAAGGGCAACCGCCTTGGGTTTGCCCTTGGTAAAGGCGCGCTCGATGATCGAGGCCATGGAGGTGTCGTTGAGGTTGCTGGAGCCAAATCGCCCGCCGCTGGCAATCGGGCCGGACAGGCGCACAACTGATACAAGCGGGGCGGATTTGCGGAACGGGATAAAATTCTTCATGGCTGGGATTTAGGCACTTGCTGGCCCAAGAACAAGGTGAAAGCCCATTTTGCCCCTTCATCTTTGCACGATGGCCACAGACGTTTTCCAGGACCCACGACAGAAAGTTGCGCCAGAGGCGTAGAACGCGACGTAAAATTGAGGTGCGGGGTCGAATTAAGGCTACAAGTCCGAGGTTGATTTCAGTAAATCGGACGGGACGATTCGTTATATTGGTTCCGATCCCGGAACCTCACTATCAGGAGAGACGCGAAATGAAGGTGCTGGTGCCCGTCAAGCGCGTGATCGACTATAACGTGAAAGTGCGCGTAAAAGCGGATGGAAGCGGTGTTGATCTCGCCAATGTCAAAATGTCGATGAACCCGTTTGATGAGATCGCGGTCGAAGAAGCAATCCGCCTGCGTGAAGCTGGCAAGGTCGAGGAAATCATCGCCGTTTCCATCGGCGTCAAGCAATCACAGGAAACCCTGCGCACCGCTTTGGCCATGGGGGCGGATCGCGCCATTCTGATCGAAGCGGTCGACGATGTGCATACGGATGTTGAGCCGCTGGCAGTTGCCAAACTGCTGAAAGCGGTGGTGGACGAAGAACAGCCCGGGCTGGTTCTGCTGGGCAAACAGGCGATTGACAACGATATGAATGCCACCGGCCAGATGCTGGCGGCACTGTTGGGCTGGTCCCAAGGTACGTTTGCCTCGGAGCTGGATATTGACGGCGACAACGCGGTTGTAACCCGCGAGGTTGACGGCGGTTTGCAGACCATCAAGGTCAAGATGCCGACAATCGTCACGGTTGACTTGCGGCTGAACGAGCCGCGTTATGCATCCCTGCCGAACATCATGAAGGCCAAGCGCAAACAGATGGATATGAAAACGCCGGAAGATTACGGCGTGGACGTATCCCCGCGCCTTGAGATTGTAACCACGGCTGAACCTGATACCCGCAAAGCGGGCGTCATAGTCGCGAATGTGGCCGAACTGGTGGCGAAACTTAAAGACGAAGCGGGGGTTATCTGATGGCTGTTCTTTTGTTGGCCGAGATTGTCGGTGGTGAGATTTCACTGGACCAGACCGGCAAGGCGCTGAGTGCGGCCAAGGCCCTTGGCGATGTGACGGTATTATGTGCCTCAAGTGGTTGCGGCGATGCGGCGAAAGCTGCGGCAACGCTGGATGGTGTGGCCAAGGTTTTGTGCGCCGATGATGCGGCTTACGGCAATGGTCTGGCCGAGCCGGTTTCCGATCTGATCGTATCTTTGGCGGGGGATTATGAACATATCGTTGCACCCGCGACTTCGCTGGCGAAAAACATCCTGCCCCGGGTTGCGGCCCTGTTGGATGTGATGGTGATTTCCGACGTTACCGCCATTGTCGATGGCGCGACTTTTGAGCGTCCGATCTATGCGGGTAACGCCATTCAGACGGTGAAATCCGGCGATGTAACCAAGGTTGTCTCGATCCGGACAGCCGGTTTTGATGCGGCTGGCGAGGGTGGCTCTGCCGCAGTTGAAAGCATTGGTGCTGCGGCTGATCCCGGCCTGTCGGAATGGGTTGAGGACAAGGTGCAAGCCTCAGACCGGCCTGAACTGACTTCGGCTAAGATCGTGGTATCAGGTGGGCGCGGTGTCGGCTCACAGGAAAACTTTGCCATTATCGAAGCGTTGGCGGACAAGCTCAACGCGGCTGTTGGCGCGTCGCGCGCGGCTGTTGATTCCGGCTATGCACCGAACGATTGGCAGGTGGGGCAGACTGGCAAGGTGGTTGCGCCTGACCTCTATATCGCTTGCGGAATTTCCGGTGCGATCCAGCATTTGGCCGGGATGAAAGACAGCAAGGTGATCGTGGCGATCAACAAGGATGAAGAGGCACCGATTTTTCAGGTGGCCGATTACGGGCTTGTGGCCGATCTGTTTGACGCCGTGCCGGAACTGACCGAAGCACTGTAAATCTGTCGTGACATTGCGATGAAAAGGCCCGCCATTTCGGTGGGCCTTTTTCGTTAAAGCATACCGGATAAATGGCCTTCCAACGCAGCGGCCGCCTCTTCGTGAAACATTGGGCCGGGCATTTTACTGGCAATCATGGCTTCGTCATCTTGCAGCAACATGCCGTCAATGCCCGCCGTTTTCGCCTGCGCACTTGCTATGCATTCCACCACTTTTGTGACCAGCGGGCTGAGCTCGTCAATCATCGCCTGATCGACAAAGGCGGGGTCATGGCCGATATCACCAAGGTCGGGTTCCAGATTTGCCTCGGCGGGGGGATCATTGGCCATCCAGAGCAGCAAAATACGCCCCTCGATCCGCTCCAACAGGGTTTTCATGCGCGCAATCCACGCCATTTTCAGCTCCTCCACCACGATGCTGAACTTGATTGCGTCAGCCTCAAGCAAGCTGGCCAGCAAATGGCGGGTATAGTGGATGTCGCCAAAATCAACGTCGCGAAACAGGGTTTGCAGAATTTTCGAGGGTTTGACAAAGCGGTCATTGTGGCGCGGATGCACTGAATAGAACCGGTTTGACATGTTGTGCGCACCTGTAACCGCCACGATCGTCACCCGCGCCCTGGCCGTGGCCAACAAAACCGACGGGTCTTTCAGATAAAGATCGACACCGGCGTTCATGGCAGCGAAATTCGCGCATGGCATTTCTATTTTGTGTTGCAAAAGCCGCGGATAGGGGCGCGGAACAAACTTGCCGAAGGTCTCGTTCGCGCCCAGAAACATGGCATATGGGCGGGTAAAATCCGGCCTTGGTCCGCGAAACAGCATCTTCGATTGCTCATATCGGTAAAGACAATAGTCTAGCGAACCGTGTGTTATACGGTCGTACTTCATGGTACTCACCCCAATTTCAAGCTCAGTATTTTACTCACCCAGAAGCAGGGTCGCTGAAAGATGTTACCAATTGGCTAATGTTAAAATGTGAACGATTTGCAGATTGCATAATGGGCTTGCCAGCAGCCGCGAGGCGGGCTTATGCTGCGGCGCAGAAACGACGCCCATCGGGCCAAAAAAAGGAGCAGTCATGGCAATATCAAACGTGGGCATCGTTGGTGCAGGTCAAATGGGAAACGGCATTGCGCATGTGTTTTCGCTGGCCGGATTCGATGTGTTGCTGAATGATATTTCAGCCGAAGCGCTGGAAAATGGCATGGTAAGCATCAAGGCCAATATGTCACGTCAGGTCGCGCGGGGAAAGATCACCGATGCCGAAATGGCCGCCGCCCTTGCGCGGATCAGGACCACCGAAACCCTGTCCGAACTTGGCCCGAGCGATTTGATTATCGAGGCCGCAACCGAGCGCGAGACCATCAAACAGGCGATCTTCGAGGATCTTCTGCCGCATCTGACACCGGACACGATCCTGACATCCAACACCTCGTCGATTTCGATCACCCGCCTTGCCAGTCGCACGGACCGGCCGGAAAAATTCATGGGGTTTCACTTCATGAACCCGGTGCCGCTGATGGAACTGGTCGAGCTGATCCGCGGCATTGCCACGGACGAGGCGACGTTTGCCGCCATGAAAGAGGTGGTTGAGCGGCTGGGCAAAACCCCTGCTTCAGCCGAGGATTTCCCGGCTTTTATCGTCAACCGCATCCTGATGCCGATGATTAACGAGGCGATTTACACGCTTTACGAGGGCGTCGGCTCGGTCAAAAGTATC
Source organism: Alphaproteobacteria bacterium (assembly GCA_013151535.1). Classification (GTDB taxonomy): domain Bacteria; phylum Pseudomonadota; class Alphaproteobacteria; order Rhodobacterales; family Rhodobacteraceae; genus UBA5972. Next base: position 7,453 of record JAADIC010000352.1, read on the forward strand.
GATACCTCGCTGAAACTGGGCGCGCACCATCCGATGGGGCCGCTGGAACTGGCGGATTTTATCGGGCTGGATACCTGTCTTGCGATCATGAACGTATTGCATGAAGGGCTGGCCGACACCAAATACCGCCCCTGCCCCTTGCTGACAAAATATGTCGAAGCGGGCTGGTACGGGCGCAAAGCCGGGCGCGGATTTTACGATTATCGCGGTGACGAACCAGTTCCGACGCGTTAGGCGCGGTTTTTAAGGGCCAGCGTCAACTCCCGCAGATGCGCCATGAAACCACGCGGGTTCATCACCCATGGGTCGATGTCCACGCGTTCGATCGGCTCGCCAACAATTGGTTTTTGCGGCTTGCCAATGGCGCGTTTGATCTCGTGCATCATCAGGGATTGGCGCAAAGTCGCGGAAAAAAGCTGCACGATCTGGTAGACGCGGCTGTTCTGGCCGGAAAAATAAACCGGCACCACCCGGGCGCGGCTTTTCAGAATCATCTTGGCGGTGAACGGGTTCCAGTCATGTTCCTCGGCCGGGCCAAACATGGTGCGCGACGTGGCCACACGCCCCGCCGGAAACAGGATCACCACGCCGCCCGAAGCCAGATGCTCCATCACCTCTTTGCGCACGGCGATATTTTTCTTATTTGAATCAACCTCATGCGGGAAAGCCACGGCCACCATATTGTCTTTTATATCGGGAACCGAGGCAAAAAACGCCCGCGTCAGGATTTTCAGGTCAGTACGCACCTGACAGACCAGATTGGCCAGAACCAGCCCGTCGACAAAGCCGAACGGGTGGTTGGCGACAACCACGACCGGGCCGGTGGCGGGGATGCGCTTCACGTCTTCTTCGGGGCAGACCAGCGTGATGTCCAAAAGCTCCAGCGCTTTTTCCCAGATGGTGTTTTCATAGCTACGGCCGGATTTTTCAAACCGGTTGGCGATTCTCAGAAGGGTGATCTTGCCGGTGAACCACTCGACCAGACGGATCAGCGCCGCCCGCGCCGGACCGGCACCGGATTCCGAGAATGTCAGGGTGCGGGTGTCGTAAGGCTCAAAATCCGGATCGTCTTGCCGACGTGCCTGTGAATGGGTCAATTCCGTTCCCTTCGGAAGTGTTGATCGCCTTTGGTCCTATACCTTGCGAAAAAACCCGCAACCACCGGATACATACATGCCGGCCAATATCTTTTGATTGTAGCGGCGCGGCATCACCAATCAGGCGGTGGGGCTGGCCTACTCCCTTAGTTTCAGAACCGTTTCGCGCAGGTTGGCCATGAAGCCGCGCGGGTCTTTCAGCCAGGGATCAATTTGACTCCGGCCGATCAACGGGCCGATCACCGGTTTTTGCGGCTTGTTCATCGTATGCGCTATTTCATGCAACAACAGGCCCTGACGCACCGTGATCGAAAACTGGTTTGCCATCTGGAACCAGCGGCTGTTCTGGCCCGGGAAATAGATCGGAACCACCTGCGCCTGACTTTTCAGGATCATTTTGGCGGTGAAAGGCAGCCAGTCGGCCTCAAGCGCGCGGCCCGTCCAACCCGGCGACGTTGCCACCTGACCGGCTGGAAACAGAATAATCACACCGCCATCGTTCAAATGCTGCATCGCCAGTTTGCGCATGGAGATATTCATTTTCAGCGCATCGGGTTCATGTGGAAACGCAACCGGCAGCATGTGATACTGGATGACCGGCACATTGGTTAAAAGCGAGCGGGTCAGGATTTTGAAATCCTGCCGGACGCGGCCCACCAGTTCGGCCAGTATCATGCCGTCCACCAGCCCGTGCGGGTGGTTGGCGACAATCACCAACGGGCCGGTTTTCGGAATGTTGGCGATCTGCGCATCGGGGGTTTGCAAATCGATCTTGAGCAGATCAATCGCACGCTTCCAGAAATGGAGGTTGTCAACCTGCCCGGCTGCCTCGAATTTCCGAACCAGCCCAAGCAGGCGCAGCTTGCCCGTCAGCAATTCGATCAGGCGAATGGTGGTGGCCTTGAACGGGTTGGTGAACGTGCCCGCATAAGACAGGTTGTGCCCGTTATAGGGTTGCTTATCCAGTGGCTTTAATTCTTCCGGCAAGGCGGCGTCCTTTTCAAAGCATTTGACCCGGTTTCAGTTCACGGCAAAGTCGGCGATCACGCCTCTTCGCCGAAGCGGTCCTTTAACAAGTCTTCAAGCGCGGTTGCAAGGGCCTGGGCCTCGGGGCCGCTGGTTCTGACGTTGATGCTGGTGCCGCCAAAGGCCGCCAACATCAACAATCCCATGATCGAATCGCCCGAAACGGTCATGCCATCACGGCTGACGGAGGCCGCGGCGTCAAAACGCTCGACCGTTTCGACAAATCTGGCCGAGGCCCGCGCATGTAGGCCTTTCACGTTGATAATGGGCAGGATTTTTTCAATTGTCATGGGTCAGGCGCCACCATCGAAACTGTTGATATATTTGCGCCCGGCCTCAAGCGCCAGCGAAACAGCGCGATCTATCGGCTTGTTCCGGCTTTTGGCCAACTTCACCAGCATCGGCAGATTGGCCCCGTAAAGAATTTTTCGATCCGCAGCGCGACAGGCCAGCATCGACAGGTTAGAGGGTGAGCTGCCAAACATATCGGTAACCACAACCACGCCATCCCCGGCATCGACCTTGTCGGCGGCAACGCAAATTTCGGTTTGTTTCGCGGCGCGATCATGATCTGCGTAGATGGCGACAACCTGCATGTTGTCCTGCTTGCCAAGCATATGTTCCACCGCCGCCAGGTATTCCTGCGCCAGCCCGCCATGGGCAACAATCACGATACCGATCAAGCGTTTGTACCCTCTCGCAGCGCCGGTCTGAAAATGGGCGCCCCTTGCGCGGTTCAGGTTTTCCGGTCTAATTCACGGTGGCGAATAGACACCTGCCAGCCTTTCTGCGCAAGGGTGTTTGCCAAGGCTTCGGCCACAAATACCGAACGGTGTTGCCCCCCGGTACACCCAAGGGCCAGGGTGAAATAAGATTTCCCCTCGTCCCGATAGGCTGGAAGCAGGATTTCCAGTAATTCACAGGTTTTGGCGAAGAAGTCGGCGAAACGCCGGTCCTCGGCCACATAGGCGGCCACATCGCCGCTGCGGCCATCAAGTTCGCGCAGATCCGCCTGCCAATGGGGATTGCGCAGAAAGCGGCAATCCAGCACCATATCAATCCCGCGCGGAATACCGCGCTTGTAAGAAAACGACTGCACCGACACCGACATATTCGCCGCACCCTCGCCACCGAACCAGCCGGTCATCTCGGCCCGAAGATCGTGCGGCGACAGGTCCGTCGTGTCGATCATCACATCGGCCCGATCACGCAATGCGCCCAGCAGGCTGATCTCGCGCGTGATGCCTTTCTGGGGTGACTCGTTTGGCGCAAGCGGATGGCGGCGTCGGGTCTCTGAATAGCGGCGCACCAGCGTATCCTGTTCACAGTCGAGATAGACCAGCGAACATTCAAAATCGGTTTCCCGCGCGATGATATCGACAACTTCAACCAACCCCGCCACCGAAAAATCCCGGTTGCGGATATCCACCCCAAGCGCCAGATTTCGCACCATGGGCGGGCCGGATAACAGGCGCGGCAATAGCGTCAGGGGCAGGTTGTCTATCGCTTCATAGCCCAGATCCTCGAGCGCGTGGATCGCGGTTGAGCGCCCGGCACCTGAAGGGCCGGTGACCAGCACGATCTTCAGAGCGTCGGTTTGGGGTGCGCTTGTCGTCATCAGGCCAACCTGCCGCCTTTCAGAAAGAAGAGGATTGCCGCCGCCAAGTTTGGCACCTCGGCCCCGTGAAGCAAATCAATTTCCGTTCCCAGAACCGTCATTGTTCTGGGGGCTGGCAGACGGTTTGCTTCGGGTTTCCCGAGATCGACAACCAATGCAACCGCAACCGGCCCAACCGCCGGGCCGCGCAGAATACCGATGCCGCGCGCTTCGATTTTACCACGAATACTGTCGGGTGCAAAAGCGACGGGTTTCCCGCCTTGCAGGGCGATACGCGTGCGATCATCCGACAC
>JAADIC010000073.1 GCA_013151535.1 Alphaproteobacteria bacterium
GGCCCCGGGCACCTGCGTCGCTTGTGGCATCCACCTGCCCGCCGCTCTCGGTGCTCATCATTGCCAGAACCAGTGCGGGTGACAGCTTGGTGCCGACGCTCGACAGCAGAATATCGCGGCCATGCGCGGCAATGATTTGCCTGAGCCGCGCGATTCGCGGGGTTGTGATTGCGCGCCCGTCAGGTGCCCGCGCCAATTGCTGCACGGCCTCCTGAAACCGGCCAGCCCGGGCCGCGGCCAAATCGGGTGATATGCCATCCCAGAACCAGTCGAGCTGATCGGCCCGATCTGATGACGCCGTGACTGCCACTGGCCCCACGGGCGTCTTAACCACTTCTTCGGAGTTTTCTGGTAGAATCTGAATCGTTATCAGCTTTTTCGCGCCGGGTTTTGGCGGTTTGACAGTGCGAAAAGTGAAATCTTTGAACGGCTCGGCCGCCTGAACAGGGGTTATTCCGGCCAAAAAGACCAGTACCGCAAGTTTTGCAGCCCCAAATTCCATCGCTTACCCTGCCCGAACGGTTGTTTTTCCGTGCTATTCCCCCCTGTTTGCCAAAAACTGAACCCGAAAACCAGTCAATAGGGTGCAAAACCTATGGCAATCCCGCCACAAAGTGACGATGTGACCGGCCACACAGCCCTGAATGCTAAATTTTTTCGCATTTTAAGCCATTGTTTTATCGCGATAATCCAAGAAAAATCGGTCTTTTCTCCATCTTTTTTTCTTTTCCATTTTTCGGGCCAAACTCTCGCCCAAATTACCCAGCTATATAAACACCATGTTGAGACGGCGACTTGAAACAAACTGAGGCAAAACAAGTCACTAACAACCGGCTCGATAGAAAAGTGGAAACGAACTAAACACCTTGGAGGGTATAAAATGTTCAAACTTGCAAAAAACTTCCTGAATGACGAATCTGGCGCTGTAACTGTTGATTGGGTTGTTCTGACAGCCGCAATCGTTGGTCTTGGCATCGCCGTACTGGCCGCCGTATCCAACGGCATGGACAACCTGTCCAGCGACATCGACACACAATTGTCGGGTCAAGCTATCTCGACTTCTTTCTAAGACCTACGTCTTAGCATTCAAGGGGGCCGCGCTTAACTGCGCGGCTCTTTTGCGTTTGGCGGCATCTGTGTCACCAAATCCGGAAATATTAACAATCCTTCCACTATTTTGCCCCATTCTTGTGCCAATAATTCGAAATCGTTGGGCCCATCCTGGCCCAGCCCGTGTGAGTAGGTAATGTGTATGCGTGTCAGGATCATGAAATACGTCAGCGATGACGATGGTGCCGTGACGGTTGACTGGGTTGTAATCACCGGCTTTGTCATTGCCCTGACTTTATCGGTGATTACCGCGATTTCGCCGGGAATGCAAAAGCGCGGCACTGAAATGGTTGATCCTGTGTCCATCAGTACGAAATTTTGAATTGGGTTTTCTGATGGGTCGTGTACACTGCCACAAAACAAGCTGGTAGAAACCGGCGAGCAGTGATTGAGGATGAAACGATGCGTATCGGCTTTGCTCTTATACTTATTGTCGGCATGGGGCTTGCCGGCTTTGCGGTCTATCTGGCGCAGGGCCAGTTCAATGAATACAAAACCAGATTGAGCGACCAAAGCGTCGCGCTGAAAAAGAACGTGCCTTTGGTGCGGGTCTTTGTCAGCACCAAACCCCTGCGCTATGGCCAGAAGCTGACCAAGGAAGACGTGCGCATCGTCGCTTGGCCGGAAGATGCCATTCCGGAAGGCGCGTTTACAGATCCTAAAATCCTGTTCAGCGAAGATGAAACAATTCTGCGCACGGTCCTGCGGGCCATGGAAAAAGACGAGGCGATATTGGCGGTCAAAGTCACCGAGCCTGGCGAAGATGCCGGTGTGGCCTCGCGCCTGAGCGCGGGCATGCGGGCGTTTACAATCTCGGTCAATGTGGCCACGGGTGTTTCGGGCTTCCTGCGCCCGGGGGATCGCGTCGATGTTTATTGGAGCGGCTCGATCTCGGGGCGTGACGTCACCCGCCTGATCCTGGAAGATATCAAACTGATCGCCATTGACCAGACCGCCGATGGCGACAGCACCAGCACGATTGTGGCGCGCACGGTTACGGCAGAAGTCTCGCCAAAGGTTGTGGCCTCGCTGGCGCAGGCGCAAGCCACCGGCAAATTGCTGTTATCCTTGCGCGGTTCCGAAGATACCACCCTTTTGGGCCAGATCGAAGTGGATCAGGAACAGCTTCTGGGTATCCAGAAAGAGGTTGTGGTCAAGGCAAAGCGCAAAAAAGTCTGCACCATCAAAACCCGCAAAGGGGCAGATGTTGTGGAAATCGCGATCCCCTGCCCCGAGGAATAGTGGCCGACACCCGCCGAAGGCCTGTCCCAAAACCTGCTTGATCCGTGCCCATCTTGCCACTTATCCACAAGAGCAATGGCCGCCAACCATTTGATTCTTGCAAATAAATACGTTTTGACGCAGATTGAAGGCAACGGGCGAAAAAGACCCGATCAAATTCGTGATCAGAGAGGCAGATCACATGGCAATGAGCAGCTTTTTCAAGGCTGGCCTTTTGGGGCTGGCCATCGGCGTACAATCCGTACAGCCATCCTTTGGTCAAGACATCCTGAAAGTCATGCGAGGCAGCGCCTCGAGCAGCATCAACGTGTCGATGAACCGCGCGGTGGTCATGGAAAGCGACGTGCCGTTCGCGGAACTGTCCGTGGCCAATCCGGCCATCGCCGATATCGCCACCCTGTCGGATCGCACGATTTATGTGCTGGGCAAATCGCCGGGGCGCACCACGCTGACATTGCTGGGCCCGGATGGCCGCCTGATTACCAATGTCGATGTGCGGGTGTCCCCCGACATTGCCGAATTCAAAGAGCGCCTGCGCGAAATCCTACCTTCCGAGCAGATCGAGGTGCGCACCGCCAATGACGGCATCGTGCTAAGCGGCCGCATTTCCGGCAAACGCAAACTGGCGCTGGCGATTGAGCTGGGCGAACGTTACGCCCCCGGGCGCGTCACCAACCTGATGACGGTCGGCGGCACCCAGCAGGTTATGCTAAAAGTGCGGTTCGCCGAAATGCAGCGCAGCGTTACCAAAAGCCTGTCCAGCAGCCTCGGCCTCAGCGCCACGGGCGGCTCGATCACCGGTGAAGGCGGCAACGGCACCTTTGTGAATGGTGTTAATCCCACGACTTATGTGGATGGTTTGCCGTCTGACGCCGTGACCCCGCATACACCGTCAAACGCGCAAGGGGCGGTTGGCATCGGCTTTTCCGCTGGTGGTATCCAGATGTCGCTGTTGCTGGAAGCCCTTGAATCCCAAGGATTAGTCCGCACATTGGCCGAGCCGAATCTGGTGGCGATCTCGGGCCAGAGTGCCAGTTTTCTGGCGGGTGGTGAATATCCGATCCCGGTGGAATCCTCCACCGGTATTACGGTGCAATATAAACCCTTCGGTGTCGAACTCAACTTTACACCCGTGGTGGTGGATGGCGATCTAATCAACCTGACAATCCAGGCCGCCGTCAGCTCGATTGATACCACGGTTTCCGTGGATACCGGCACCATCGCCGTCAGCGGTTTCAAACGGCGCGAGACCTCGACCACGGTTGAAATGCGCGACGGGCAAAGTTTCGCCATTGCCGGGCTGTTGCAGGACGATTTCACTGATCTGGCCGGGCAAGTGCCGTGGCTGGGCGATATTCCGGTACTGGGCGCACTTTTCCGCAGTTCCGAATACGCGCGTAAGCAAAGCGAGCTGGTGATTATCGTCACGCCGCATCTGGTGACGCCGGTCAAGGGCGACAGTCTGACCCTGCCTACGGACCGTATCCGCATACCGTCTGAATCCGAATTATTCCTGTTGGGCAAAGTGGCGGGTAAAACCGGCAGCGACAAGGTTATCAGCGATATCGCCACCCAGGATCTGAACGGATCCTTTGGCTATGTGATGGAGTAAGCCCATGTATTTCAACGCTAAAATCACCGCTAAACGCCTTGGCCTGCTTTTTGGCCTCGCCTTCATCGCCGCCTGCTCCCCCATCAACAACAGCCTGAACAAGGGCATATCGACCTTGAACTGGGAGGCTGGCAAACGCGTCGACGAGGGCAATTTCGGCAACCCGACTTTCAACAACATGCTGGTGCAATCGGCCTATCGCGACCAGAACGGTTTGCTGATGGATTTGTCAAAGAAGTTTGAAAAAGACGTGCCGTCGATGATTAACTTCGCCTTCAACAGCTCGAAACTGGACGCCGAGGCGAAAACCGTGCTCAAGCGACAGGCCGACTGGATCAAACAATTTCCGGAAATAAAGTTTCGGGTCTACGGCCATACCGACCTTGTCGGCAGCAACGCCGCCAACAAGCGCCTTGGCCTGCGGCGCGCCAATCGGGCGGTAAGTTACCTTGTTTCTCAAGGGGTTGAGGCTGACCGGCTCGAGGCCGTGGTCTCGTTCGGGGAAACCCAGCCGCTGATCGTGACCGAGGGCCGCGAGCGGCGCAACCGGCGCACAGTGACCGAGGTCATGGGCTTTGCCGTCAACTTTGTCGGCGACGATCTGGATGGCAAATACGCCTATCTGATCTATCGCGCCTATGTCGAAGGCAAGATTTCCGCCACCGGCAGCGTCAGCGGAGGTTAACGCACGTCGCGTTTAACTGAACCCAATTGAACGCGACATGCTCTATTATACCACGAAACCGCCCTATTTCTGTCCAGTTTATCCGCGAAAAAAGGCTTGGAGGGCTCGCCACCAGTGCATGACTGGAACCGCGGCTATGGGCTGATATCAAGTGGAACGTCTTCCGGGGGTCAAGCAGATTTTCATATCTGTCTGATCTTGTATTTGGCAACGGAAGCATTGGACGGACTTGATGGGTCTGCGAAAAACAGAAGAAGCCGGTATCGACGCCTGCGCCATCGCGCGGGACGTTCAGGCTTTTGAGCTTTTGATCGAGGATATGGAGACCGAGCTTGGCGAACGCTGGGGCGGGCTCGATTTCACCGACGGCATCGCCTATCTCGCCACGCCCGAAGCCGCCGCGCTTGAATTCATCACCGTTGCCGTTGACCGCAAGGACGAAGAAAACCTTGAACCGGTGACCGACCTGATCCGGGTTGCAGCCCAGCGCGGCGTCAAGGTCATTCTGGTTGCCCATGATCTGACACCGATGGCGCTGCACGAACTTCTGCGCCTTGGTGCGGATGATTTCGCCCCCTACCCCCTGCCCGAAGGTGCGCTGCACGAAGCGATTTTGCGTCTGCGCCAAAAATCGATGATGTCGGCACAAGCTGTCACCGATGGCGGTTCTGGCGCGAGGCGCAACGGCGTTATGGTGCCGGTTTACGGCCTTGCCGGCGGTGTCGGGGCCACAACATTCGCGGTTAACCTGGCTTGGGAACTGGCCACCGAAGCCAGTCAACAGGGGTTGAAAACCTGTATCCTTGATCTTGATCTGCAAACCGGATCGGTGTCGACCTATCTCGATCTGCCGCGACGCGAAGCGATTTTCGAGTTGCTGTCCGACACGCCAGCCATGGACAATGACTCGTTCTCGCAAGCCATGCTGCCGTTCAATGACAAACTGGATGTTCTGACCGCCCCGGCCGATGCCCTGCCGCTTGAATTGCTGACCCCCGAGGATGTCGACACCATCCTTGATACCGCCCTGTCACTTTACGATTATGTCATTATCGACATGCCGACCACCCTGGTGCACTGGACGGAAACCATCCTGCAACGGGCCGATATCTATTTCGCGATCATGGAAATGGACATGCGCTCGGCCCAGAATGCGCTGAGGTTCATTCGCACCCTGAAGGCCGAAGATTTGCCGCTTGAAAAGGTTAAATTCGCCCTCAACCGCGCGCCGAAATTTACCGATATTTCCGCCCGCTCGCGCGTCAAGCGCATGGCGGAAAACCTGAATATCGACCTTGAACTGCTGCTGTCTGACGGCGGCAAACAGGTGGTGAACGCTTGTGACCACGGGTTGCCGCTGTCTGACTCGGCACCGAAAAATCCGCTGCGCAAGGAATATATGAAACTGGCCGGCACCATTCTTGAGCTGTCGACCAGCGCCGTTAGCTCGTTGAGAAAGGGATAGACCATGTTTTCGCGCTATAAAAAAGCCACTGTCAATCGCCCCCGTCCCGAGGCTGCGATCAGCCAACCACCTGTAAAAGAAGTAAAACCCGCCCCGGTTCCGCAAGCCAAAGCAGCCCCCAAAGTTGCCCCGGCCGTGTCCATGAGCGCCAAAGACATCAAGCGCCGCGAGAAATTGTCGGATGTGCGCATCGAGCTGCATAAACGCCTGCTGGACACGCTGAACCTTGCGGCGCTCGAGACCGCCTCGGAAAGTGACCTGCGCACGGAAATCACAGCGATTTGCGCTGATGGGCTATCGGAAATGGGCGTGGTTCTGAACAAGGACGAACGCGCCAACCTGCATCAGGAACTTTACGACGAAGTCACCGGCCTTGGCCCGCTGGAGCCGCTTTTGCGCGACGAAACCGTTAACGATATTCTGGTAAACGGCCCAAATCAGGTTTTTGTTGAACGTTTCGGTAAGCTGGAATTAACCTCGGTTGTATTCAAAAACGAAAAGCACCTGCTGCGGGTGATCGACAAGATCGTTTCCGCCGTCGGTCGCCGGGTGGACGAGCAAAACCCCTATGTGGATGCGCGTCTCGCTGATGGTTCGCGTTTTAACGCCATGGTCGGGCCGATTGCGGTGGATGGCTCGCTGGTTTCGATCCGTAAGTTCACCAAAGACAAGCTCGGAATTGACGATTTGATGCGTTTTGGTGCTTTCACCGAAGAAATGGCGATGTATCTGCAGGCCGCCGTGGGCAGCCACCTGAATATCATCGTTTCAGGTGGTACGGGTTCGGGCAAAACCACCACATTGAACGCGCTGTCTTCGATGATCGCGGATAATGAGCGCATTCTGACGATCGAGGATACGGCGGAATTGCAGCTTCAGCAGGTGCATGTGGGCCGGATGGAAAGCCGCCCGGCCAATGTCGAAGGTAAGGGGGCGGTCAGCCAACGCGATTGTTTACGCAACGCGCTTCGCATGCGGCCCGACCGGATCATCGTCGGCGAAACCCGCGGTGAAGAGGTGATCGATATGTTGCAGGCCATGAATACCGGCCATGATGGTTCGATGACCACAATCCACGCCAACAGCGCCCGCGATGGGGTTTCACGCCTTGAAAACATGGTTGCAATGGCCGGGATCGACATGCCTTTGAAGGCGGTGCGCAACCAGATCGCCAGCGCTGTGCATCTAATCGTGCAGGTCAGCCGGCTGATGGATGGCTCGCGCCGCATGCTGTCGATCACCGAAGTCACCGGCATGGAAGGCGATATCATCACCATGCAGGAGGTCTTTCGCTTCAAGCGCGAAGGGCTGGATGAAAACGGCAAGATCATCGGCCAGTTCGAGGCCACCGGCCTGCGCTCGCATTATTCCGAGCGCTTCAAGCATTCAGGCTTTGATCTGCCCGCAAATATCTACACCCAACCGGCCAGAGCCGTCTAACAGGGAGGTTGTCATGAGTTCCGAACCAATCATCTATGGCATGATATTTGTCGCGGTCCTGCTGCTGGTCGAAGGCATGTATCTTGTGGTTTTTGGCAAATCCATCCGCATGAACAGCCGCGTCAACCGGCGCATCGACCTGCTGGAAAAAGGCAATGACCGCGAGGAAGTGCTGGAAACCCTGCGCAAGGAGCGCGCCCAGCATCGCGGCGGCACCCGAATTCCGCTGTTTTCAATCATCAGCAAAAAGGCGGCCAAGGCCAATATCGCCTTCAGCCCCAAGGCGCTGATCCTGGTGATGGTTCTGCTCTCGGTCGCGGCGTTTGTCGGTTTGACCCTTGGCACTGAAACTTCGCTTCCTGTGCGTGCAGCCATGGGGCCGGTCATGGGATTTGGCGCGGTCTGGATGTGGCTGAACAAAAAGGCCAAGGCGCGGATGACCCTGCTGGAAGAACAACTGCCCGAAGCGGTGGAACTGATGGTGCGCTCCTTGCGGGTTGGCCATCCATTTTCCAGCACCATCAACATCGTGGCGCAAGAGGTTCCCGACCCGCTGGGTTCGGAATTTGGCATCATCGCGGACGAGTTCGCTTATGGCATGGACATAACGGAATCCCTGAACAAAATGGCCGAAAACATCGATATGCCAGACATGCGGTTTCTGGCCGTGGCGGTCAGCATCCAGCAGAAATCAGGCGGCAATCTGGCCGAGATTCTGGAAGGCCTGGCCAAGGTGATCCGGGCACGCTTCAAGCTGTTCCGCCGGGTCAGCGCCATTACCGCCGAGGCAAAATGGTCCGGCATGTTCCTGTCGGCCTTTCCGATATTGGCGCTGATCGGCATCAATGTGGCCCAGCCAACCTATTACGACGCGGTGATGGAAACCGAGTATTTCATCCCGGCCGTGATGGTCGTGGTGGCTTTTCTGGTGGCCAATTACGTCTTCATGAAAATTATGGTCAACATCAAGGTATAGGTGGGAATATGGAATTTGTTGACACAATAATGACTTGGCTGACCGACAACTTCGGTGAATTCGGGCCAATGTATGCGGTAGGATTGCTGGGCTTCCTCTTGATCCTTATTGCGCTGCCGGTCATGCTGACAAAGGAGAAAGACCCCTTTTCCAGGCTCGACAAGACGGTTCCCAGGGAAGACAAGAAAAAGGCCGCACCGGATCAGCCCAAGCTGCGGTATGAGGAAAAAGGCCCGAATCTGGACAAATTCGCGACCTTTCTCGAGCCGCAGGATCAAGCCGGTTATTCCGCCGCGCAGCTTCAGCTCGTTCAGGCCGGTTATCGCAATAAAACCGCCGTGCGCACCTACCATTTCGCCCAATTCACGCTGGCCATCGGGTTCATGATCCTTGGCATCATCTATGTGCTGATAACCATCGACACCGCGACCACGCAATCCACCTTGATGACGATCCTGATCCCGGCGGGCGCGGGGTATTACCTGCCGTCCTATTGGGTACAACGGCGCTTGCAAACCCGTCAGGCCAGCCTGATGGACGGCTTTCCCGACGCGCTTGATCTGATGCTGGTCTGTGTCGAGGCGGGCCAGTCTCTCGATCAATCCATCCTGCGCGTGGCCGAGGAAATCAAGCCGAGTTTCCCCGATCTGGCCGAAGAATTTGGCACCGTCGCCAACGAAATGAAGGCCGGTAAAGATCGCGTTAATGTCCTGAAAGACATGGCCGAGCGGGCCGGTTCGCCCGACATCTCGGCCTTTGTCACCGTTCTGGTCCAGTCAGCCAGTTTCGGCACCTCGATTTCCGACGCGCTGCGGGTTTATTCCGAAGAAATGCGCGACAAACGGGTGATGCGGGCCGAGGAGAAGGCCAATAAACTACCCACCAAGCTGACCCTTGGCACGATGATGTTTACCCTGCCGCCATTGTTGATTATCCTGATCGGGCCGTCGATCTATGATATCGTCGTGCTGTTGGGACAAGGAAGATAGATTTTGCTGAAATGGCTGGGGACCGCTGGACTGTTGCTTGCGCTTGCGGGATGTCAAACGACCGAGGGCGGTTTGAAAAACGACCGGATCGGCATTAAAGCCCCCAAAGGCACCCCAAAAATTACCGAAGCGGTTGACGGCCTGATCGTCGGCCATCGCCTGATGGCAGCGGGCGAATACGAGCTGGCCCTGCGCGCCTATACGCGCGGCGCGGTTGAACACGGGCTGAATGCCGACGTTCTCAGCGCGCTTGGTTCGGCCAATTTGAAGCTCGGGCGGCTGAAACAGGCGCGAACCCTGCTCAATTCCGCCGTCGAAAAAGACCCGAAATCGGTGCCCGCGTGGAATAACCTTGGGGTTGTATTGATGGAATTGGGCGAAGAGGGCGAGGCAAGGCGTGTTTTTCGCAACGCTTATGCCCTGGATAACGGAAATTCCGACGAAATTCGCGAAAATTTACGCCTTGCTATCGCCAGAACCGAAAAAACCACCTATGCTGACCCCAACGAAGATAAGTTTGAACTGGTTCGGCGCGGCAACGGGCGATATCTGCTGCTGACAACACGCTGACAAAACCGGGAACAAACGTCGAGCAGCAGAGGAAGTCCAAATTGCGACTTTTTTCGATAACCGCGATTAGCGTCAGTTTGGTGCTGGGCCTGTCGGCCTGCGAAAAGCTGAAGAGGCCGGATGTGGACAGGGCGACGGATGTTGTCAATGTCATCGACGCCACCAATCTGAACGACATCATGCTAACGGTCGCTGATCCGAACGAGGCGGTGGATTATTTCCAGCGCTCGCTCAGCAAAGAGCCCGAGCGGATTGATTTCAAGCGCGGTCTGGCAAAATCCCTGATCCGCGCCAAACGCGCCGCCGAAGCGGTGGTGGTGTTTGCTGGCTATGTCGATAGTAAGGATTCAACGGATGAGGACCGGATTGATTACGCCGATGCGCTGATCCGCACGAACGAGTGGGCCAAGGCGGAAAAGCAGCTTAACAAAGTGCCCCCCACCATCGAAACCTATAAACGCTACCGGCTTGAAGCGATGATCGCCGACAGTAATCGTGAATGGAAAAAGGCCGACAGTTTTTATGAAACCGCCGCTGGGCTGACGACAAAACCGGCCAGCGTTTACAACAACTGGGGCTATTCCAAGCTGACGCGCGGTGAATATAACGCCGCCGAAAAGCTGTTCCTGCAAGCCATCACCTATGACAAGGACATGTTCACCGCCAAGAACAATCTGGTGCTGGCCCGCGCCTCGCAGGGCAAATATTCCCTGCCGATCATTCGCATGACCCAGATCGAAAAGGCGCAATTGCTGCACACAATGGCGGTCAGCGCCATCCGGCAGGGCGATCTGGATATCGCGCGCGGTATGCTGGAAGAAGCGATCGACACCCATCCGCAATATTTCGACATCGCAGTGCGCACGCTTGCCGCGCTGAACGCAAAGAACCCGTAAAAGCCTCACTATGGAACTGACCCTAAGCCAAGCCATCTGGTTCACGCCTTTTGCCCTGCCACTTGCCGTATGGATTGCGCTAAGTGACTTGAAACACATGAAAATCACCAACCAATCGGTGCTGATTCTGGCCTGCGTCTTTATCGTCGTCGGCCTGATTATCCTGCCGCCGGAAACCTATTTGTGGCGGTTTGCCCAAGCGGTCGTGGTTCTTATCATCGGCTTTATCGCCAACGCTTTGCGCCTTATCGGCGGCGGCGACGCCAAATACGCCGCCGCCATCGCGCCGTTTGTGGCATATGGTGACATCAAACTGGTCTTGATGATCTTTGCGGTCATGGTTTTTGCCGCCCTCATCACCCACCGCGCCTTTCGCGCCATCGGCCCAATCAGGCGACGCACGGCTGACTGGGCGTCATGGAGTGCAGGCAAGGATTTCCCCATGGGGCTGGCTCTGTCCGGCACATTGATCGGCTATCTGGTGCTTG
>JAADIC010000367.1 GCA_013151535.1 Alphaproteobacteria bacterium
AGGGCTGGAAGGTTGTTGAAACCCTTTATAATGATGGCGGATTCTCGGGTGGATCAATGGATCGTCCGGCATTGAAATCATTGATATCGGATATTGAGCGGGGCCGCGTTGATGTTGTCGTCGTTTACAAGGTTGACCGCCTGACGCGGTCTCTGACGGATTTTTCCAGGCTTGTGGAAACATTCGATGAAAAGGACGTGTCCTTTGTCTCCGTCACCCAGTCGTTTAATACGACAACATCGATGGGGCGGCTGACTCTGAATGTTCTTTTATCATTTGCCCAGTTCGAACGCGAGGTGACGGCTGAGCGTATCCGCGACAAATTCAGAATATCGAAAGAGAAAGGCATGTGGATGGGTGGGCGACCATCGCTGGGTTATGATGTTCAGCATCGAAAGCTGGTCGTGAACCAACAAGAGGCTGATGTCGTCCGGTTCATCTTCAGGCGCTATGTTGCACTGGGCACGGTTCTGAAGCTACAGCGTGAGCTGGAGCATCGGGGTATTCGCAGCAAGCAATGGACCACGCAAAAGGGTGCCGAGGCTGGCGGGTTTGTCATGCGGGTTGGCGGGCTTTACAGGCTTCTCCAGAATCCGATCTACATCGGCAAAATCCGGCACAAGGAGCTGATCCACGAAGGGGAACATCAGGGGATTGTTTCATCAGGCCTTTGGGACAGTGTTCAGAAAACCATCGCGGCAAATCGGGTAACTCGCAAACATCAGACCAACGCGACCTCACCCAGTCCACTGTCAGGCTTGCTCAAAGATGCTGATGGCAATCCTTACCGCCCCAACCACTGCAATAAGGCCGGAAAACGATACAGATATTACGTCGGGAAAGCCTTGAGCTTCCCTGCATATGAAGTTGAAAAACTTGTTTGCGAAGAGATCAGTAACGCACTCTGCGACGGAACCACTCTGGGGTACTGGTTCGATATGAACGATGCTGTATCAATACAAGGTATCCTGAACGCGGGTCGCGAGATCGCCATCACGATTATCGGGCCATCCGGACATACAAAACTGGCAGATCTGTTGCGGAAGGTTGTTCTGACATCTGATCAGGTTGAAATCCATCTGGATCCAAAAGCGATTCTCAGCATTATATCGTTGGCCACGGATTCCGCTATCGTCTTACGACAAAACATCGGCGAAACCTTCGTCCTCACCCGCCAGATCCATCTCAAACAAAGCGGGCACGGCAAGCGACTGGTGATCGCACCCGGCCAAAGCAAGACGGATCGGAACCCTGATGCGGCCTTGTTAAAAACACTTACACGGGCGCATGTATGGGCATCAGAGATGAAGGCCGGAAAATCCTACAAGCAGATTGCGGACCAGCAGAATCTTGATCAGCGTTATGTGGCCCGTACTATCCGGCTGGCGTTTCTGGCTCCCGATATCACCAACTCGATCCTGCAAGGGAACGAGCCGCAGGATGTAACTGCAGAGCGGCTTCTGAAGCTGTCAATTCTCCCAGTCAACTGGAACGAGCAGCGCGAATTCCTTGGGTTTATTTAAGACCTGCAGCAGTCACTTAACAACATCCTATTCTGAAACCAGATTCTCCACGACGTTCAAGTTAAAAAAACGCATCATCGTTAGATCGAATAGTATTGCGTTGCATCGGATAAATTTGAAGAGGACCAGAAATTGGGTGCCGCGAGACAACTCGAGATATACGCGGAAAATCGTCTCTTTAGTCCTGTTTGCTTGCAGGAACACTGAAGAAATACCTTCTAACCATTTGATAATACGTAGTTAAATAGTTTACCACTTAGACTTCGAAGGTGAGAAATATCGGTGGTGGAGCCAGGGGGGATCGAACCCCCGACCTCTTGCATGCCATGCAAGCGCTCTCCCATCTGAGCTATGGCCCCTTGTCAAACCGCTGTGGTCAACGCCGTGTTACTAGGGCTGACTTGCCTCAAGTTCAAGCCTTAAATTACATCCCCAGCGCTTCTTTATAGAGCTCCAGAACCGCCTCTTCTTCGGACACATCCTGCGGGTCGCGCTTGCGCAAACCGATGACTTTGCGCAGCACCTTGGTGTCGTAGCCGCGCGATTTGGCTTCGGCCATCACCTCTTTCTGGTGGTCCGCGATGTCCTTCTTTTCGGCCTCAAGACGCTCGTATCTTTCGACAAACGCTTTCAGTTCCGAGGTGGTCACCCGATAGGTGTTGTCAACGACGTTATCATCCATGGCGCAGTCCTTTTAATGGCAAGGCGTTACTCCTACTTCGCGCGGTTTGTCCGTTCAAGAGCCTGCTTGCGAAAAGGCGTGAAAATCTTTAGGCCATGCCAAACGAAAGGCCGCGCTTATGGAAATCCTGATCCCGATTGGCAGTTTTGTCACCGTTCTGGGCCTGTTCGGGCTTGGTTATTGTGTTTGGCTGGTGCTGAAAGCAAAGCGCGCCGGGCTGGATGAGGCCGGGATGAAAGCCGCCCTGCAAAAGGCGATGGTTTACAACATGGCGGCGCTGGGATTGTCAGCGATTGGCCTGATGATGGTGGTGATCGGGGTGTTGTTTTAGCCTTTGGCGGCCATGCTCACCGAATGAATGGCGTGCCGGATCAGGCGCAGGTTTTCAGGGCTTGAAAACCGGTGATCGGCGCCCTTTACCAGCGTCAGGCGAATATCATCGCCTTCGGCATGATCCAGCAGGCGCAAGGCCACGGACATATTCACATCATCATCCGCTGTACCTTGCAAAAACCGCACCGGAAACGGCAGGTTCAAGGGCGTGCGCAAAACCAACTGCTTGCGCCCGTCCTCGATCAAGCGTCGCGTAATCACATATGGTTCGTCGGAATAATCCGACGGTAGTTCGACCCGCCCCCGCCCCAACATATCCGCGCGCTGATCGTCGCTAAAACCGGCCCACATATCATCCTCGGTGAAATCCGGTGCAGCCGCGATCCCGACAAGCCCGGCAATCCGCTCGGGCATCGCGCGGGCCACCAGCAAAGAAATCCAGCCGCCCATGGAGGAGCCGACCAGTATCACCTTGCCCGTGGTTTTCGCCGCAATCACCGCCATCGCATCAGCCGCCCAATCGCCAATGCAGCCATCTTCAAACGAGCCCGAAGACTCGCCGTGACCTGAATAATCAAACCGCAAGAAGGCGCGGCCGTGGGCCTCGGCCCAATCTTGCAGAAACAGCGCCTTGGTGCCGGTCATGTCGGATTTGAACCCGCCCAGAAACACCACACACGGCCCCTGCCCCTGGGTCTTGTGAAACGCTATGCGCCGCCCGTTCGCAGTTTCTAAAAACTCCGGCAAATTATTCTCCTTCACATTATCTGCTTCTATTTGGTAGAAAATATCCTCGGGGGGTTCAAGGGGGCCGACAGCCCTCTTGTTTATGTCCGGTTGACAAATCCCGCCAATCCCTCGAAATACATCCCACAACCGCAACCGGGCGTTTCGTAGGCGCCAAACCGATGGAGAGCGCCCAAGATGGCCGATATATCCCTCACCCTTCCCGATGGCAATCAACGCAGCTACGCCAGCGGCGTGACCGGGCTTGAGGTGGCGCAAGACATCTCGAAATCCCTTGGCAAGGCGGCGATTTCCTGCGCGATCAACGGCAAGCACAGCGATCTAAGCCAGCCGATCACTGAAAACAGCGATTTCGCCATCCACACCATGAAGGATGACAAACAGGCGCTGGAACTGATCCGCCACGACGCCGCCCATATCATGGCGCGCGGGGTGCAGGAAATCTGGCCCGACGTCAAAGTCACCATTGGTCCGGTGATTGATAACGGCTTTTATTACGATTTTGACCGCGAGGAACCGTTCACGCCGGAAGACCTCGGCCTGATCGAAAAGAAAATGCGCGAGATCATCAACAAGCGCGAACCGGTCACCACCGAGCTGTGGGAGCGCGACCGCGCCATCAAGTATTACGAGGCGGGTAACGAGCCTTACAAGGTTGAACTGGTCGGTATGATCCCAAAGGGGGAGCCGCTGCGGATGTATTGGCACGGCCATTGGCAGGATCTGTGCCGTGGCCCGCATCTGGTGCATACGGGGCAAGTGCCTGCTGACGCCTTCAAACTGATGTCGGTGGCGGGGGCCTATTGGCGCGGTGACAGCAACAACAAGATGCTGCAACGGATTTACGGCGTGGCGTTCAAGAACAAAAACGACCTCAAGGCGCATCTGCATATGCTGGAGGAGGCCGAAAAGCGCGATCATCGCAAGCTGGGGCGTGAAATGGACCTGTTCCACATTCAGGAAGAGGCGCCCGGCATGGTGTTCTGGCACCCCAACGGCTGGACGCTTTACCGCATCCTGCAAGATTACATGCGGCGGCGCCAAATTGCCGATGGCTATCAGGAGATCAACACCCCGATGGTGGTCGACCGCAAGCTGTGGGTGGCCTCGGGCCATTGGGAAAAATACCGCGAGAACATGTTCATCACCGAGATTGACGAAGAACATGCCAATGAAAAACGGGTGAATGCGCTGAAGCCGATGAACTGCCCGTGTCATGTGCAGGTTTATAATCAAGGGCTTAAGTCCTATCGCGATCTGCCCCTGCGGCTGGCCGAATTTGGTTCATGCCACCGCTATGAAAGCTCCGGCTCCATGCATGGCCTGATGCGGGTGCGTGGTTTTACACAGGATGACGCGCATATTTTCTGTACGCGTGACCAGATTGCGGCGGAAACCAAAAAGTTCATCGAATTGCTCACCCGGGTTTACAAAGACCTCGGATTCGAGAAGTTCCAGATCAAGTTTTCCACCCGCCCCGAGGTGCGTGCAGGCTCTGATGCGGTCTGGGATCAGGCCGAAGAGGCGCTGGAAAACGCCATCAAGGCGCTTGACCTGCCTTATGAGCTTGACCCCGGCGAGGGCGCGTTTTATGGCCCCAAGCTCGATTTCAAACTGACTGACGCCATTGGCCGCGAATGGCAGCTTGGCACCTTTCAGGCCGATTTCGTGCTGCCCGAACGTCTTGAGGCAGAATATATCGGCGAAGATGGCTTGAAACACACGCCGGTCATGCTGCACCGCGCCACGCTGGGCTCGTTCGAGCGTTTCCTTGGCGTGCTGATCGAAAACTACGCCGGACGCTTCCCGTTATGGCTGGCCCCGCGCCAGATCGTTGTCGCCTCGATCGTGTCGGACGCCGATGATTTCGTGAACGAGGTGGTGGAGACTTTGCGAGCGCGCGGCCTGCGGGCCGAGGCCGACATTCGCAACGAAAAGATCAACTACAAGGTGCGCGAACATTCGCACGGTTTGGTTCCGGTCATTCTGGCTGTGGGGATGCGCGAGGTTGAAGAGCGCACGGTCTCCATGCGCCGGTTGGGCAACAAAGGCTCAAAGGTGCTGGCGCTGGATGAAGCGGTGGCCGAACTGCTGGCCGAGGCGACGCCGCCGGACATGCGGTAATATCAGCGCTAAAAAAAAGGGCCGCAATCAGCGGCCCTTTTCTCTATAGCGTTTCGCGTTAAACCTGAATCACCCAACGCTGCCTGAAATCAAAGATTTCAACGCGTTGGGTGATGTACTGTGGCCTCAGGTAAAACGCGAAACGCTTTAATCATATGCAAAGTCTACTCAAACGTGCCGGGCGAATAGACAAAATCATCGCCATCCGCCGCCGAGTGGCAAGCAATGCAGCCCACATCCATACCCTTGGCGACTTTGCCCGCAAGGCTCAGGCCCATGGGGTTTTTATCAACGCTGCCATCGGGCAGGAATTTGACCCAGAACCAGTTCTTGTTTTCTTCGTCATAACCCGCCTCGCGGCGATACATGACGGTGATCGCGCCCAGATGTTTTTCCGGGTTTTCAAGAACCTGATCGGCGGTAACACCGACCGGGCCAAAGTTGCGCTTGACGATCAGATCGCCCTCACGCCCGTCAATCTTGGCGCTGGTGGTGAACAATTCCAGCATCATGCCATGCGGATCGGTGCCTTCATAAGGGACGGCGCGCAGCATATCGGGACCGGCCAGGTTCTGATCGAGCATGGCTTGCCAGATCTTGCCGGCAAAACCCACATCCCCTTCTGAGCCGAAAGGCGGCATCATCATCGGTTCAGCCGTCGCGGCCTCGGCGGCGGCAGCTTCAGCAGCGGCAGCTTCAGCGGCGGCGGCCTCGTTAGCAGCCTTGGCAGCAGCAGCTTCTTTAGCAGCCTTGGCAGCAGCAAGCTCTTCAGCCGCCTTGGCGGCAGCAACTTCCTTGGCAGCCTTGGCAGCCGCAGCCTCTTGCGCAACCTTGGCAGCCGCAGCCTTTTCAGCAGCCTTGGCGGCAGCTTCTTCTGTGGCCTTGGTGGCAGCCTCTTCTGCGGCCTTGGCGGCAGCCTCTTGCGCAGCTTTGGCGGCAGCTTCTTGCGCGGCTGTGGCGGCAGCCTCTTCAACCGCTTTCGCCGCAGCCGCCGCTTCCTCGGCAGCTTTTGCGGCTGCTTCTTCGGCTACACGCCTAGCTTCAGCCGCAGCGTCTTCCGCCGCCTTGGCGGCAGCCTCTTCAACCGCCTTTGCCGCAGCCGCAGCTTCCTCGGCAGCTTTTGCGGCCGCTTCTTCGGCCGCACGCCTGGCTTCAGTCGCTGCCTCCTCCGCCGCCTTGGCAGCGGCCTCTTCAGCCGCTTTCGTCTCGGTCGCAACTTGCGCAGCAGCGTCGGTGGCGACTTTTTCAGCCTTCACAGCTTCAGTGCGCGCCACGTCTTTAGCCTGCTGGTTAGCATAATAAATGTAGCCGCCGATCACGATGGCGGCGGCGATAATGATATAGGTGATCTTTTTCATCACATTTTCCTTTTTTGAAGCAGGCCTTCCCCATTCAAGCCCACACAACCTCTCCTACCCCCAATAGCGACCAATCCTCAATGATAAACAAGGGCAAACCGCCATTTACCCAAATCTCACAGAGATTTGAAAAACCACGCCCGCGTCACATCCGCCCTTGACGCGCCGCCCATACTTATCCAATGCATAGCCATGCCTTGAAACAGGCTGGCTTGCACCTTATCCTGGTGCAGGCAAACAACCACGATAAAAGGACTTGAAGCCCATAGCCCGCAGACCTCACAACGCGCCACCGCAGCGCGACACCGGACCCCGCGTCAATGACCGTATCCGGGAAGACCAAATTCGATTGATCGGTGCCGACGGCGAAAATGTCGGCCTCACCACACCCGCGCATGGAATGGAGCTGGCTGACGAGGCTGGCCTTGATCTGGTCGAAATATCGCCCAACGCCAAACCGCCGGTCTGTAAGGTGATGGATTTTGGCAAGTTCAAATACGAACAGCAAAAGAAAGACTCTGAGGCGCGCAAGAAGCAGAAGATCATCGAGGTCAAGGAGATCAAGTTCCGTCCGAACACCGATACCCATGATTATCAGGTCAAGATGCGCAATGTGGTCAAGTTTCTGGAAGGCGGCGACAAGGTCAAGATCACCATGCGCTTTCGCGGTCGCGAAATGGCGCACCAGTTTTTGGGCCACGAGTTGCTGAAACGGGTGGCTGCCGATGTCGAGGAGATCGGCAAGGTTGAAAACATGCCAAGGCTCGAAGGCCGCCAGATGGTGATGATGATCGGCCCGGTCGCCAGCAAGTGAGCACCCCGACCTCGGGCCACACAGCCGCTTTTCGCGCCGGAGCCTTTCCGGTTGAAGAAGACGGGCGCATCGTTGGCCACATGGTCGAGAAAAACGCAAAGCCCGTCATTGACGGGCTTTCGCCGTTTCTAAGGGGCGTAAAAGGTGCTGCCCTTGAGATCGGGTCAGGCACCGGGCAGCATATCGTCCGCTTCGCCCGGGCTTTTCCAGATTTGGATTGGACCCCGTCCGAGCCTGACGCCTTTCACCGTTACAGCATCGATGCCTGGCGCAAGCATGAAGGTAACACCACCAATCCGGCGATTGAAATAGACGCGGCGGCTGATTGGGCAGCGCAGACCGCGGTGCGGGCCATCGCGCCGCTGTCGCTGATCCTCAACCTCAATGTCATCCATATTTCACCCTTTAGCGTGGCGTGCGGCATTGTGAACGGCGCGGGCGCGGCTTTGCGTGAAGGTGGATTGCTGGCGTTTTACGGCCCGTTCCGCGAGAATGGTTTGCATACCGGTGTGGGGAACGCGACGTTTGACGCAAGATTGCGCGCGGACAATCCCGATTGGGGATTGCGCGATGTGGCCGAGATTACGGCGCTGGGTGACGCAGTTGGTCTGACCCGAATCGCCTTGCTGAACATGCCCGCAAACAACCGCATTCTGATCCTGCAAAAGACCTGACCGCAGCAAGAAAATTTTTCCCGAAAAATTTTGCGCCACAAGAATTTTCGATAAAATTCTTCCTTTCAAGACCCGGCGATGGATTTCTCACCGCGAAACCAGTCGCGCGTGTCCTTGAAATCAAAGCCAAGCGAAATCAGATCGACCACCAACAACAGCCACAAAAACTGCGCATAGATGCCATCAACCGCGCCGCTTTGCAGCGTCCAGACGATCAAAACCAGCATTGGCGTCCAGATCAGCACATGCGGCAGGGCCATGGCCTTGGAAAACCCACGCTCGAGCAGCATGATGACGCCATTAAGTGCCATCGCCCCGATCGCCAGCACCGCGATCAACAGCCCGTTTGGCGCGCTATAGAAAATCGCCGCGATCATGTTGACCGGCACCAGAATGGTCGCCACCCAGATTTGCACCCAAAGCGGCATCGCGCGAAACGAACGCCAGATTGCCTGTATCATGATTGTCCCCCTGTTCACCCCAGATTAACGCAATTGCCACAGGGGGCAATCCCCAAGGTGGGTCTTGTGCATGCCCCACGCGCCACTTATGCCTGTGGATCACAGCGTAACCACGGACAGGCACCCCAATGGCAACACCGGAATTTGAACGCGGCGGCGTGGTGAATTTCCTGATCGACCTGCCTATCCGCGCCCTGTTCGCCCTGTTCCGGTTGCTGCCGTACCGCATGGGGTTGCGGTTTGCAGGCTTTGTCGCGGCGCGCATTCTGGCACCATTGTTTGGCATCAACCGCCGTATTCGCGCCAATCTGGCGCTGGTCTGGCCGGACTACCCCACCGAAAAAATCCTGCCCCTGTGCCACGAGGTCACCGTCAACTCCGCCCGCCTGATGCTGGAGAGCTTCAACATCAGGGGCTTCTTGCGCCACGCCCGCCGCTCGACCCTTGGCGGTGAAGGCAAAGAGGATCTGCTAAACGCGCTGGCCAATGGCACACCCGTGGTGCTGGTCTCGGGCCATTTCGGCAATTATCAGGCCCTTCGGGTGCTGCTGGCCGATCTCGGCCACGCGACGGCGGCGATTTACCGGCCGATGAACAACGCTTTCACCAATACGCGTTATATCGACAACATGAACCTGATCGCACGCCCGAATTTTGCGCGTGGCATGAAGGGCACCAAGGGCCTGTTGACCCATCTGCGCAAGGGCGGCGCGATTGCGCTTTTGAACGATCAGGCCTCTTACGAGGGCGAGGTGCTGGAATTCTTGGGCAAACCAGCGTTAACCATGACCTCGGCCGCCGAATTTGCCCTGAAATATCAAGCGCTTCTGGTGCCTTATTACGGCATCCGGCAAGATAATGGCGTGGATTTCGATGTGCTGATCGAGCCGCCGATACCGCATTCCGATCCCGTCACCATGACCCAAGCCCTGAATGCATCGCTGGAAAAGCGGGTGCGCGAAAACCCCGGCCAGTGGTTCTGGATGCATCGGCGCTGGAAAGGGGTTTAGCCCCGGCTAGCGCAAAATCTCGGCTGCCAGAATCGGCCCGCGCTTGAGCGCCTGAATCAGCACCACAATCGGCTCGTCGCCCCGCACTTCGGTGCTGACCATGATTTCGCCGCGCCCGTTCCACTGGGTCAGAACCTGCCAGTCGGTGACGATATTGGTATAGGTAAGGTTCTTGCCGGCATTCTCGCCCGAGCGGATTTTGACAAGTTTTTCAGGCGTATAGCGCACGATCTGGATCACCGAGCGCCCGACCGGACCAGATTTCGCCCGGGCCAGAATGCGCACCACATCACCGTCACGGCTGACGTCAAGATCAACGATTTTCGCCTGATTGCTGTGATTGGCAATTGCCGCCCCCACCTGTGACACGCTGTTGCCGACCGCGATGCTTTTGCCCTGAACGATCATTTGCGGCGTGTAAACCGTGCGCATGTTGCTTGCCCGGGCGTATTCACGCTGGCGCTGGGTGTTTTCAGGCGAGCCGAACACATCCTTCCACCCCAGGTAATCCCAGTAATCCACATGCAGCGCCAAAGCGATCACATTGTCCTGTTTCGCCAGTTGCGCCAGCAACGCATCCGCCGGTGGGCAGGATGAGCAGCCCTGTGAAGTATAAAGCTCGATCACCACCGGACGGTCCTGCGCCATTGCAGGCTGACTGAAACCAAGAACGGCAAAAAATAGGCTGGCAAAGACGAGGCGCATAGAAACGGAATCCTGTTTTTCTCTCGGGTCGATCCTATTCATAGGGGCAGACAAGCGCCAACGCCAATCAAGCCTTTGCGAGGGAATTGTTACAGTCGGGTTTTGGATGGACTTGGGGTGACACACTGCTAGGTTGTGGGCATGGGTAAAAAGAGAATTTCAGATACTTTTGTTGAATGGCTCGGGTTGCGCAATGTGTCGCTTTACAATGCCGTGCCTTCATTGGGGCCACTTTTTGGTGTGTTCCTTGCACTGGTTTTGGTTTTCCTCATTTACCTCGCAGTGAATGTCGTGATCCAGTTTACGCACGCGGTCACGGGTGACATGGACGATAGTGGCGAGGCAATCCGCAACATCGGCCTTGTGCTCGCCGCCCTGATCGGTGTGCCCTTTATCATCTGGCGCTCTGTTGTGGCGCAGAAACAGGTGAATGTGGCCGAGCAAAGCCACATCACCGACCGGATTTCCAAGGCGGTGGAGCAGTTGGGGGCGGTCCGCACCGTCAGGAGACACAGAAAAAGAGCAAGCGGGAAATTATCTTTTAAGAAACTTCGCGATGAATTGGGGCGTATTCCGCTTGGCAGGGATGACGAGCCACTTTTGGATTACGATGAGCCAATATTTGAGGAATTTACGGAACCCAATATTGAGGTTCGCCTTGGCGGGATATATGCGCTGGAGCGCATAGGCAAGGATTCACCGCAGGATCACTTGCAGATTATGGAAATCCTGACCGCCTATATCCGCGAAAACGCACCGGCCAGCGCGGCGGAGGAGCCGCCAACGTCACCGTCGGAAGAACCAGAGGAACGGAAGAGCAACGTGTTTCTGGCCTATTTTGATGCAATTTCGCAATATTATAGATTTGGTGGTGAGCAATACGATTTGGTGCAAACCCCGTCGCCGCGCACGGATATTCAGGCCGCAATCACGGTGATCGGGCGGCGCGGCGCGCC
>JAADIC010000166.1 GCA_013151535.1 Alphaproteobacteria bacterium
GTCGGGTTTGCCGGTGTCTTGCTGGTGCTGCGGCCCGGCTCTGACACGTTTTCACTGGCAGCCTTTTTGCCGGTTGCGGCGGCGTTTTGCTATTCGGTGTCGGGCGTCATGGTGCGCAAGATCGACCGGGACGTTTCCAGCCCGCTGATCTATCTTTACACCGCTTTTGCCGCCGCCTCGGGTGCGATTATTCTGGCTGTTTTAACCGGCAGTTTTTCTCCAATCAACTCTCTCAGCGATGCGGCTTTGATCCTGTTCATGGGGCTTTCCGGGGGCTGCGGGGTGCTTAGCCTGATGCTGGGCTATCGCCTTGTGCCGCCCAGCATTGTGGCCCCGTTCCAGTATTTCGGCCTGTTAAGCGCGCTGGCCATCGGGTTTTTCATATTTGATGAATTGCCGGTTAACACCCTGTTTCCCGGCATATTCCTGATAATCGGCTCGGGTCTGTTGATCCTGTGGCGCGAAGGGCGGGCGCGTTAACCCCGCAACTTGGCATGCACCTCGTCCAGATCAATCTCGGCGATCGGCATCTTGTTCGATGGATCATGGCGATCGTATTTGAACAGCGCGAAATCCTTGTGGTAGATTTCGTAAACCATATGCATCGCCAGATCGTCAAAATAATCCTCGACAGGATGGGCGCGCTTGGGGCCGTGGCCCTCGCTTTCGTTGAAACGCGGCATGGTGTCGATATCGATTTCGTGATTGATTTCGATGTTCTTCAGAACCTCCTTCATGCCGGTCTTGAAGTCCTCGGTTGAAATGATCTTGTCGTAATGCCCACCGCCGCTAACCAAGGTCGAGGCATGGCTGGCCACGGGGGACCAGTGAATATCCGGGTCCATGGGCCGTCGGAATTTAATGGTGTCGCGGGCAAATAGAAGGAAACGGCGGAAGCTGGCGATCTGGTCGAAATCACCTTCCACCTCGATGCCGTATTTCTGGATCAGAAGCGGCACCAGTTTGCCGCGATACCGGCTGCCATTTCGCTGGATGCCGCAAATCTTGTCAAAGAACGCCGACAGGATGCGGGTGTAAGGGTTGCGCACGCAGGTGAAGGAATAGGCAGACCCCTCGCGGATCGCGTGTTCCAGTTTCGGCTGGCTGTGTGCCAGCGCCCATTTGTGAATACCACCCTTGGCGTCGTGAATATCGCCGTCGAAATAGGTGCCGTTGTCGATATAATGCATAACCTGCCCGATGGTCGAACAGGCGCATTTCGGGATCACCCTGTAAACAAGGCTCTCACTTTCAGTCATCCAGGTGCCGGGAAATCCCACGCGCTACCCCCTCAATCTTATGTTTTTCTTAATCTTTAGCCACTTATTGTCGCTTTGTTTATAAAAGAACAAAGAAAAGGTGTTTTTTCAACGAAAGTTTGGCTTTATGTAGGCAAGAACAATAAAAACGCGGGAATTACAGGCCCAATGGCAAAAATCGCCTATATATTGCTGTGTCATCGGGATCCCGAGGGGATAATCCGCCAGGCGCGGCAGTTGACTGCGCGCGGTGATTTCATCGCGATCCACTTTGACGCGCGCGCCGGGGCCGAGAGTTTTCGCCAGATCGAACTGGCATTGAGCGACAACAAGGCGGTGACCTTTGCCAGGCGGATCAAATGCGGCTGGGGGGAATGGTCGCTGGTGCAGGCGACCTTGAACGCGGTTGAGGCGGCGGTGCGGGCATTTCCGCGGGCCACGCATTTTTATATGCTGTCCGGCGATTGCATGCCGATCAAATCGGCGCGCTTCATCCATGATTTTCTGGATGGCTGATACGGATTTCATCGAGTCGTTTGATTATTTCAAAAGCGACTGGATCAAGACCGGCATGCGCGAAGAGCGCCTGCTTTACCGGCATTATTTCAACGAGCGCAAGCACAAGGGCCTGTTCTATTGGGCGCTCGAAGCGCAAAAACGTCTTGGCCTGAAACGGGCGGTACCGAAGGGCCTCGAAATCATGGTCGGCTCACAATGGTGGTGTCTGCGGCGCAAAACCATCGAACTGATCCTTGATTTTGTCGCCAAACGGCGCGATGTCATGCGGTTTTTCGCCACCACATGGATACCGGATGAAACCTTTTTCCAGACCCTTGTGCGCCATCTGGTGCCGCACGCGGAGATTGACGCGTCGACCCGCACCTTCCTGATGTTTTCCGATTACGGCATGCCGGTGACGTTTTATACGACCAGTATGATCTGCTTTTGTCGCAGGATTTCCTGTTCGCCCGCAAAATCTCGCCCGAGGCGCTGGAGCTGAAAAAGCGGTTGGGTGTGCTTTATGCCGATGAGGCCGCGGTTTTTGAAACTTCGAACGAGGGGCGTAAGCTGCATCAATACCTGACCCAGCAGGGCCGCTATGGCCGCCGCTTTGCGCCGCGCTTCTGGGAACGCGAAAGCACTTTGGGCCGCGAGCGCGAGTTGCTGATCCTGGTCTGCAAGAAATGGCATGTGGCCAAGCGTTTGCTGGCCTCGATCCAGCGGGCGACAAATATTCACGGTGTCGAGTTTCTGTTTGACGAAGGTGACGCCGGTCTGCCGCATCTGGGTGGCATCGAAAACTCCATGGAAAAACGCACGCGTCATCGGCGCGCCATGATGCGGATGCTGTTTGATTATCACGACACCAACCGGCTGGTGATCTGTCTTGATCCCAACAATATGGACTTGTTGCACGACTTCTATTCGGACCGCTGCACCACCAAGGTTCTGGAAATCGAGTGTGATTATGACGATGATTACCTGATCGGTCACGCCAAACGCTCGGGCCTTGCGGGGGACAATACCAATCACGAGACCCTGATGCGGATCGTGCCGACGATCCGCCAGGAGTTTGAATTTGAAAGCGACGCGATCAAAGGGGCGGAGTTTCCGAATTTCTATCAGATCAAGGAACAAAGTGGTGACGATGAAAATGCTGGCTCGATCTCGGACTTTCTGAACGTGCCCGGCGATCTTGCAGCGGAAATCGCGCGCACCGACCATCTTTTTGCGGAGTGATCCATGGCTTACGAGTACGACGACCAGAACATTTTTGCCAAAATCCTGCGCGGCGAAATCCCCAGCGCGCCGTTTCTGGAGACCGAACATTCGCTGGCCTTCCCGGACATCACGCCGCAAGCGCCTGACCACATTCTGGTGATCCCGAAAGGGCCTTATGTGTGTTACGA
>JAADIC010000006.1 GCA_013151535.1 Alphaproteobacteria bacterium
TGCACTACGTCCGGCGCAAGCGAGAAATCATAGCCTGCGCCATACAGCCGCACACCGGCAGCACCCTTGTTGATGGCGGTGTTATACTTCTCTAGCAGCCCCGTGCGGTTGGCCAACTCGGTGGCAATCCATGTGAAATCACGCGCCTCGCCCATGGGTTTGGCGGCGGGGTCGCGCAGCGCGAAGCCCTGATAATCCCAGAATTGCTCGACATATTTTGAGCCACCGATGCGGATCAGTTGCAGCCCCTCAAGATCGGTGCATTCGGGCAGCAGAATGTCGGCCATGTGGTTGGTTTCATCATGGGTATAGGCAAAGGCCACGGTAAACGGGAAGCTGGCCATCACGTCAGAAACCGCATCGGTATCCCAGAACGAGATCGCCGGATTGGTGCGGTAAACGAACCAGACATCGGGCGCGGTGGGTAATGGCAGATGCTCAAAACCCTTTTGCTGTTGCATCCATGCCAGATGGGTGGGGCCGAGGGCTTGCGACCAAGGCGAGTTCGCGGCCAGCGGCACCAGCGTCTGATGCGCGTGTCGCGAGGGCCCGCTTTCGTGCCATTCGCCTTTCTTGGTGGGGTTCATCGGGTAGTTCATGAACCCGTCCGGCCCGGCAACCACGCTGGACCAGCGATTATCGGCAGGCCGGTTCAGGCGCACGGTGGTGCCAAGCGTGCCGCCGGGAACCTCGAGCCCGCCGATCAGGCAGGCCATCAGGGTGCGCGCCCAGACGCATTCATACCCGCCCCAGCCGTTGCAAACCGACTTGCCCAGCGAGATCGCCACCGGGCGGAACGGCATTTCTGTTTCGCCGATTTTGATGGTTTCGCCGACATGGGCGTGGTCGATATATTGCATGGCGGTGCTGCGGATCATATCAACCGGCACGTCGCAAATATCGGCGGCCCATTCAGGTGTGTAGGGTTTCACATGCGCCACCAGATGGGCGAAGGCGGGTTGGCATTGGATTTTATTGTGCTGCCATTCCACGTCATCAGGGCCGGTTTCCAGACCGGACAGGGTGAATTCCCCCTCCAGCGCGGGGTCGGTATCGGGGGTGTCATAGGGCACAGCCACACCAGTTTTATTATCCCAGATCAGGGGTTTGCGGCTGTCGGGATCGCGCAGATAAAAACCGTTCGGTGCGATCAGATAGGGCGACGATGTGTGGCGTTTGAGGAAAGGAATATCGAGGCGCGTACGATCAACCTCGTGCAGCAGCACGTTCAGCAGGGCAAACATGAAGGCCGGATCGGTTTTCGGTTTGATCGGCACCCATGTGGCCGAACAGGCACCAGTGACGGACAGGTGCGGCTCAACCTGAATGCGTTTCACACCACGCGCGCGGGCGTCGGCGTGGCGTTTGACACCGCAAACCCCGCCTGAGGCTTCGACATTGGCCCCAAAGGACAGGATAAGTTCGACCAGTGGCGTGTCGGGCGAGACCGTGAAAGCGCGGTGCCACAGCTCGCCATAAAGATGCTCGGAATGGTAACATTTAACACCTTGGCCCGAGCCGAAACTCATATCGACCGACCCCCAGGCCGACAGGAAGGCCGGAAACGTGCCCATATAGGCGGTCGAGGTGCCGCCGCCGCCAAAGCTGGCCGCGACACGGGGAAAGCCGGACGCATCATTCAGGCCAGCGGCGCGCGCGATGTTCAACTTTTCAGCGATGGCATCAAGCGCCACGTCCCACGACACGGGTACGAACGCCGGGTCCTCGCCGCGGCCCTTTTTCGGATTGCTGCGCATCATCGGGGTCAGCACCCGGTTGGGGTTGTTGGTTTTCTGGATCAGCCCATATGCCTTGACGCAGACCTTGCCATCCGCCGGATGGATTTCGGCGGCTGAACCGCTGGGGCGGATCTGGTAGGGCACGCCATCGGCCACATCGACCTTCAAGAGATCAGGGCCGGACACGCATTGATAACAGTAAGACGAAACAGACGCGCGGTTGGTTGGGGCGGGTTTGCTCATCGTATTGACCCCTCAGGATTGCCCGGCTTTTTCGGCCTTGGCCAACAGCCGTTGCCGGGTTTTTTCGGTGTTGACGACGAAGCGTTCATGCTGGCCTTTGCAAATGGTATCCAGCGGATCACTGGCCAAAATGTCAAACACCACCTTGCGGCCATCAAACTCGGCCACGGTGACGGTGATATCGACCGCCATGCCCAGCAATGTCGGGGCCATGTGGGTGATGTTGACGGTGAAACCGACGGAATCCTCGCCCGCAGGCAGGCGCGCCACGATCAGATCGCGGCAGGTTTGCTCGATGTCCTGAACAAGGGCGGGGGTGGCGTAGACGCGGCATTCCTCACCCATGAAACCGATGGTGCGGGGTTTATCGACTTGAAAGCGGCGGGTCTCGGTCAACCCGGCTGTGATTTCGTCGCTCATAATAGCCTCTGATTCTGGGGGTTCCGGTTAAATCAGCATTATAGTACGACATTACATAATTCATATCAACTGCAACGATTTTTTTCCTGTTTCAGAATTACAAGCGTTTCTGCAACAGGCAGGTCACGCCACGGTTGACGCGAAAATCTTTCCCGAAAGATTTTCAGCCTTAATAATTTTCGTGAAAATTATTCGTGCCGCCAGTTCGGGGAAGTCAAATAATAAGCGCGGCCCTTATCGGTCAAAAACGGCTCGATCAACAGCTTGCAGCCCTGCGCCACATAGGCCTCAAGATCGTATTTATCCTTGTAAGCCCAGTACTTTAGCGCCCACGCATGGGAAAAATGCACATATTGATAGGTCAAAAGATCAAGATCGGGCGCGACCAGATAGCCACCTGAAACACACTCCTCCAGCAGGTTTTTGAAAATCAGATTGGTGCGAGTTTCAGCCTCTTCCATCAGCACGCGGCGCTCAAACGGCAGCGATCTGGTGGCGCGATACGCCAGAACCGTGGCTTCGCGCAGATCGTCCACAACCGTGCAATAGCCCCTGAGTGCGGCGCGCAGGCGGTCAAGCGGATGATCGAGACCGGCGAATTGCTTGGGAATGTCGCGCTCGTAAGTGTCGAGCACCAGTTTCAGGGCCAGAAACAGAATATCGTCCTTGTCGCCGAAATACTGGTAGATCAGCCCGATGCTGACCCCCGCCGATTTGGCGATCTGCATGACGGACGTGCGCCCATATCCCTGTTTGGCAAACAGCACCACTGCCGCCTTGACGATCTGAGTGCGACGTTTGCTGACCAGATCAGGATCGGTGACAAGGCTTTCTACGCCGTCGGGTTTTGCCATGTTTGCCCCTCTTTCAGGGCGAGGTCCGCCGCCCGTTCGCGTAAGATAAATTTCTGGATTTTTCCGCTGGCAGTGCGCGGCATTTCGGGCAGGATTTCCAGCCGTTCGGGGAAGTATTGCCGGGCCAGATTGCAGCGATTCAAATGCGCGACCATGTCGTCAAAATCCAGCTTCCCGCCGTCTTTCAGCACCACGAACAGGCAGCCCCGCTCACCCAGACGCGCGTCGGGCATACCAACCAGCGCCACATCGCAGACCGCGTCAAGCTGGCAGATCAGGCTTTCGACTTCCAGCACCGGAATGTTTTCACCGCCCCGGATCAGGATATCCTTTTCGCGCCCGGTGATGCGGATTTCACCAGCCGCGTCCATGCGGGCCAGATCGCCAGTGTCAAACCAGCCATCCCTATCCAGCACATAGAGTTCGGGCTGGTTCAGGTAGCCGACA
This sequence comes from Alphaproteobacteria bacterium, assembly GCA_013151535.1. Classification (GTDB taxonomy): domain Bacteria; phylum Pseudomonadota; class Alphaproteobacteria; order Rhodobacterales; family Rhodobacteraceae; genus UBA5972. The sequence continues at coordinate 3,704 of JAADIC010000006.1, forward strand.
AACAGGGTTGAGCCGCGAAATTGCAAATGCCCACTTTGACCGGTCGGGCAAGAGTTGCCAGCGCCATCGATAATGCGCACTTCGTTGCCGGGAAACGCGGCACCATCGGTCAAAGGTTTGTCGAGCGCGGCGATCGGCTGGGTTGATGTGGCCTGCACCACCTCGGTCATGCCCCAGCCGGGCAGGACGCTGACGCCCAGATTGCTCGTTACGTTTTCGATCACTGGCTCCATGATCGGAGCACCCGCGGTCATGAACATTTTGAAATGTGTTAGGTTGCGCTGTGTCATGTCAGGCACATTTGCCAGGTCAGCCATGAACGGGGTTGAACCAGCGGTATAACTGACGCGATGACGGGCGATCAGATCGAGCGCGGCTTCAGGGGTCCAGCGATCAAGCAGCACCAGCGGCAGCCCCAGCATCAGGGCCATGTTCATACCAAAATTGAAACCGATCATATGGGCGAAAGGCGCTGGCATGAAGCCGACGTCGCTTGGCCCCAGACCCATGCGATCAGCCACATGACGGGCCGAGGTCAGAAGGGTGTTGGACGTGTGCAGCACCCCCTTCGGGCGGCCTGTAGTGCCGGATGTGAACAGCAGCAGAACAACATCGTTGGCCGAGAGCTGTGGGTTTGGCGGCGGCTTGGCGCAGGGGCGCAGCAGGGTGTCAAATGCGCTCAGACCTGCACCGCCGACAACGAACAGGTGCTCAAGGCTCGGGATTGTGCGTTTCAGGTGGTCGCCCAGCGCCGCATGGTCGAAATGCTGAAACTGATCTGGCACGATCAGAACTTTGCTGCAGGCAAAGGGCAGCATGAATTCAAGCTCCCGCGCACGGAAAATCGGCATCAGAGGATTGCTGATCGCGCCGAGCTTCAGGCAGGCCAGATGCAGCGCCACAAACTGCCACCAATTGGGCAGTTGGAACGACACCACGTCGCCTTTCGCAACACCAAGTGCAGCCAGATTTCCGGCGATGTTGCTGGCGTGTTTGTCAAGCGCGCGGTGACTGAGGGTGGTTTCACTATGCGGGCAAATCAGGGCGGTACTGTCGGGCGCGCGCTTAAGCGTGTCGGCCAGAAAATCCGTCAACAGCCGGTTTGGCCATTGGCCCACCTGTGCCTCGTGCTTGATACGAGCGGGCGTCAGCATCATGCCGCTGGGCAGTTTTGTGGCTGTTTGCAGGGCGTCCTGCATTCAATTACTCCGGTGATTGGGGCTAGTTGGCCCCCTGTTCATAAAGGGTGGAAATCAGGCGTTTGCTCAGGGCGGCCACCATCTGGCGACGGTAAAGCCCCGGCTGGTTGGTGGTGCGCATGGGTTTGATGGCTTGGCCGATGCGTTTGTTGATCTGGGTCAGGGCTGCATCACTTAGGGGCTGGCCGATGACATCGGCGAAATCATCAAACAGCAGCGGGGCGGAATTGGTGCCGGTGGCAGCCACGCGCAGATCGGTGATCTTGTCGCCTGTGCGCGTCAGGGCAACGGCGACCCCAGCCAGCGGGAAATCACCGGCGCGGCGCACGCGGGACTTGAGATAGCCCGAGCGCCGGGTTTCAGAGGTTGGAAACCGTACCGCCACCAGCAAATCACCCTTGGCCAAAGTCAGATGGTCAAGACCGTCCTCGTTGTATAGCTGCGCCAAGGGCTGCCAACGCCCACCTTGTGCATTCTCGACCCTGATTTCCGCGCCCAGCACCAGCAGCGCGGGGGCCAGATCGCCGCTGAACGTCGCGTGGCAACGCTTGCCCTTGGGGGCCACATGGCAGGTATCACCATCCAGCTTCAAGCAGAACTGATTGGCTTTTCGCCACCATTGGCTCTGATTGTAAAAGCGGCATCTTGTATCAAGGCACAGATTGCCGCCGATGGTGGCGGCTTGGCGGATTGACGGGCTGGCGATTTCGGCGGCGGCTTGCAAAGCAGGAAAACGCGTCGGCAGGTTTGAGGCCAGCAGGCCAGCCAGTGTGACGCCTGCGCCGATTTCCACATGGCTTGCGGTTTCGGTAATGCTGTTGAGGGTATCAATTCCACCCAGCGCAATCACCGTATCAGGTGCGCCGATACCGCGCCGCAGATTGGGCACCAGATCAGTACCACCCGCCAGCAAGCGCGCGTTCGGATGGGCCTGCATCTGCTTCACCGCCTCGGTCAGATTGGCGGGGTGCAGTAGGGTGAACTCCAACGGCGCACTCATACTGGCACCTTTTTGGCGGCGCGTTTTTTGTCGGCTTTGCGTTTTTTCTCAATCGCCGCAAACACCCGATCCGGTGAAAGCGGCATGTCGTTGATCGCGCAGCCCGTGGCCTCGGCCACCGCTTCGGCCAAAGCTGGCAGGAAACCGGCCAAGCCACCCTCGCTGGCCTCTTTCGCGCCGAACGGGCCGTTCGGGTCGATGGAATTGACGATGTGTACGGCGATATCGGGGCTGTCGAGCGTGGTTGGGAAGCTGTAGTCGAGGAAGTTTGCATGCAGCGGCAACCCCTCGTGAAAGCGGGTTTCCTCCATCATCGCCTGACCCATACCCATCCAGATCGCACCCTGCACCTGCCCCTCAACCGCCAACGGATTGATGGCAAAACCGCAATCATGGCTGACCCAGACCTTTTCAACCGTGATGCCGCCAGTCTCAAGATCGACCGACACTTCGACCACTTGTGCCGCATAGGAAAACCCCATGGTCGAGCCAACGGCCCCACCGCGATGCTTGCCGCCCTGAAAGGCTTTGGGAACGGTGAAAGTGCCGCGCTCGGTGATCGCGCCGTGGTCTTTCAGGGCCTCTTGCACGACCTTTTCAAAAGGCAGACCACGATCCTGACTGTCGGCGACGCGATAAGTCTCGCCCAGACATTCGATATTGTCAGGCGTTGTTTCCAGCGCCTTGGCCGCCGCCGCGATCAACCGCGCCTTCAGTTTTTGCGCCGCCTGAAGCGTGGCGTTGCCAACCATGTAGGTGACGCGCGAGGAGTACGACCCCATGTCGCGCGGGGTGATGGCGCTGTCGTTGGAAATGACTCGAAGGCGGGAAAAATCGAGGCCCATAACCTCGGCCACCACCTGTGCGACGATGGTGGAGGAGCCTTGGCCGATGTCAGCCGCCCCAGTCAGAATGGTGATGCCAGCATCAAAATCGAGCTTGAGGTTCACCACCGCATCGGGCTGGCCGGTCCATTGCACGGGTTTTGCCGCGCCAGAGACAAAATGCGAGCAACCGATGCCAAGACCGTGGCCCTTTGGCATGTTGCCCTTGCGGGTTTTCCAATTGCTGGCCGCCTCAACCCAGTCAAGGTTCTGCGGCAATCCGTAAGACGTGATCTTGAGGCCATTCGGGGTCTCCCCCGGCGCATCAATCAGATTGGCGCGGCGCACCGCAATCGGATCAAGCCCAAGTTGGCGCGCCAAGCGGTTTAGCATGGTGTCAAAAGCGTGGCGCATATCGACCGTGCCGTGGCCACGCATGGCCCCGCAGGGTGGCGTGTTGGTGTAAACCCGATATCCATCATATTGCACGGCGGGAATGTCATAAAGCGCGTTCAGCAGCGCGCCCGCATAAAGGATGGTGACGATGCCGTAACCACCATAAGCGCCGCCGATCTGGGTCATCTCGGCCTTGACGGCGGTGATTTTACCGGCCTTGGTCAGGCCGAGTTTCAGTTTGATATCGGCAGCCGGGCGACCGCGATGAGTCAGGAAGGTTTCTTCGCGGCTTAGGACCATACGCACGGTGCCACCAGCTTTTCGGGCAAGAATGGCGCAGATCAGCTCGAAATTCAGGGTCTCAGTGCGCGCACCAAATCCGCCGCCGACAAAGGGCTTGATGACGCGGATGCGCGATTTATCGAGATCAAGGCACTGGGCCAGCATCAGGTGGACATAATAGGGGACTTGAGTCACCGAATGGAACAGCAGCGTATCACGCTCGGGGTCGTATTCGGCCAAGGCGGCGTGGGGCTCCATATGGGCGTGGGTGACCTCGGCGCAGTGGAATACGTCTTCGGCCACCAGATCGGCGGCTTTGAAACCGGCGTCGATATCGCCAAAGGAATTGTGCACCTCGCGTTCCAGATTTCCCGGTTTGTTTTCGTGCAATTGGGCCGCATCTGGGGCGCGGGAGTGCATGGCGTCATAGCAGGCGGGCAGTTCGCGCACGCGCAGTTCGATCAGATCAAGGGCGGCCTCGGCAGTGGCGGCGTCAATCGCGGCAACGGCGGCGACGGGTTCGCCGCGATAGCGCAGGCGGTCCTGCGCCATCGGGTGCTCGTTCTGGGCAATCGGGATGATACCGTAAGGGATCGGGCTGTCCTTGCCGGTGACGATGGCCACGACGCCGGGCAGAGCAAGAGCTTTGTCGATATCGACCGCGATCAGTTCGGCGTGGCTGTAGGGGCTGCGCAGAATGCGCCCGACAAGGGCCTCGCGTGGCATCAGATCGGCAGTATATTTGGCGCTGCCGCGTACTTTTTCAACGCCGTCAATCAGCGGCGTTGGCGTGCCGATAACGGATTTCGGGCGCGTGTCAGCCATGATTGGTCGCCGCTTCAACCGATTCGATGATTTTGACATAGCCGGTGCATCGACACAGATTGCCCGACAGCGCGGTTTTGATCTGCGCCTGATCGGGGTTGGGATTGGCGCGCAACAGGCCCTCGGCGGCCATAATCATGCCGGGCGTACAAAAGCCGCATTGGGTGCCGAGGCGTTCGTGAAACATCGCTTGCAGGCGTGACAGGCGGCCGTTTTCAGCCACGCTCTCGATGGTTTCAACCGATTGCCCGGCCACCGAATGGGCCAGCGTCACACAGCTTAGGCGCGGTTTGCCATCCACCAGAACCGTGCAGGCGCCGCATTCGCCACCATCGCAACCCTGCTTGGTGCCGGTCAGGCCCATTTGATCGCGCAAAAAGTCAACCAGCAGGGTTCCATCGGCAACCAGATGTTGCTGGGTGCGATTGTTGATCGTCAGTGTCAGGCGTGAAGTCATGTTGTCCGCTCGGGATGGATTTCGAGGCCTCAGGAACTATGAATGAACGCTCATTCACCTTGAACCTACGGGAACATTTGTTTGTGTGTCAACAAGTTTACCAACACTTGTCGAACCTCACGCAACGGAAACCTTTGAAATACCATGCGTCTGGGCCTAGCGTGACCCAAAGCAATCACAAGGGGCGGATATGGCCATTGCATTGGTGGTGAACGGCGTGGCGCACAGCGTTGATGTGCCACAAGACATGCCGCTTCTGTGGGTGTTGCGCGACGAGTTGGGGCTGACCGGCACCAAATTCGGCTGCGGGATTTCGGCCTGCGGGGCCTGCACGGTGCAGGTGGATGGCGAGGCGGTGCGTTCGTGCACGTTGGCGATTGGCGATCTTGAGGGTGAAGTCACCACTATCGAAGGGCTGGGCGCGCCCGATGATCTTGCGGCTATTCAAGCGGCCTGGATCAAACATCAGGTCGCGCAATGCGGCTATTGCCAGTCAGGCCAGATCATGCAGGCCGCCGCATTTCTGGCGCAAAACCGGTTTCCGACCAATTTGCAGATAGACGCGGCGATGCAGGGCAATCTGTGCCGCTGCGGCACCTATCCGCGCATCCGCGCCGCGATCAAGGATGCGGCGCGCGAAATGGGAGGGGCTTGAGCATGGGACGCCTGCGCACCATCACCCGCCGCACTTTCCTGATCGGCTCAACCGCCATAGTCGGCGGCGTCGCTTTCGGGGCCTATAAGCTGATTAAAGACCCGGAAAACCCGCTGGTGGCGGGTGAAGGCGAAAGCGTTTTGAACCCCTATGTGCTGATCGACCAGAGCGGCGTCACCATCATCACCCCGCGCGCGGAAATGGGGCAAGGGGTACAATCAACGCTGGCGGCTTTGGTGGCCGAGGAACTGGACGTGGCCTGGCAGGATGTGCGCATCATGCACGGCCCGTCAGGTGCGGCCTATGCCAATCGCGCCGTGGCGGGTTTGGGTCTGCCCTTTGCCGATTACAGCGAACGGAGCGCGGTGCTTGAGGTGTTTGAACGCGTGCTGCAAGAAGTGCCAAAAACCGTGGCTTTGCAACTGACCGGCGGGTCAAGCTCGATGCCTGACGCTTATGACAAGATGCGCGTGGCGGGGGCAGCGGCGCGGCAGGTTCTGATCGCGGCAGCGGCGATGCGCTGGGGGCTGGTGGCGGCGGATTTGACCACGGCGGATGGTGTTGTCAGTGCGCCAGATGGTCAAAACGCGACTTATGTTGAACTGGCCGAGGCGGCGGCCCTGCTGGAACCGCCACAAGATCCGCCACTGAAGGCGCAATCACAGTGGCGCTATCTGGGGAAATCCGTACCCCGCCTTGACTCTGTCGCCAAATCCACTGGAACGGCGGGATATGGCATTGATACACGGCTTGAGGGGATGCTGTTCGGTAGCGTGCGGATGAACCCGAAACTGGGCGGCAAGATGACCTCGTTTAATGCAAGTGCGGCCACGGGCATGGCGGGGGTCAGAAAAATCGTTGATCTTGGCACTGGTGTCGGGGTGATTGCCAGCAATACATGGCTGGCAATGCAGGCGCTTGAGGCGATTGATATCGTCTGGGGCGCGGCCCCCTACCCGCCTGACACGGACGGGATCATGGCCAAGATTGCGGGCGCATTGGACAAGCGCGGCAATAAGGCGCTGCGCGATGACGGGGATGTTGATGCGGCGTTGGAGACCGCAGGTTCCGACGTGGTCAGCGCCGAGTACCGAGTGCCTTATCTGGCCCATTCGACCATGGAGCCGATGAACGCCACCGCGCTTTATAACGGTAAAAGCCTCAAACTTTGGGCGGGCAGTCAGGGGCCGACACTGGCGCGGCTGAAGGCGGCGCAGGCGGTTGGGTTGAGCGTTGGCGATGTGTCGATCGAGGTGCCGTATCTGGGCGGCGGTTTCGGGCGACGGATCGAGTTTGACTATGTTGTACAGGCAGCGCTGATGGCCAAGGCGATGCCGAATGTGCCGATCAAGACGACGTGGTCACGCGAAGAAGATATGCGCCACGATTTTTACCGCCCCGCCGCCGTGGCGCGCTTTCAGGGTGTGGTCACGGCGGGTGGCCCGCAGGTGATTGACGCCAATATTGCGGTGCCCTCGGTGGTTGGGCAGATTGTCGCGCGGATCGCCGGTTTTGCAGCACCGATGATGCTGGATCGGGTGATGGTCGAAGGCGCGTTCGATCAGCCCTACGGCGTGCCGAATTATCGCGTTGCGGGTCATACGGCGGATGTGGCTGTACCGGTGGGGTTCTGGCGCTCGGTCGGCAACTCCCATAACGGGTTCTTTCACGAAAGTTTCATGGACGAGTTGGCGATTGCCGCCGGGCTTGATCCGCTGGCCATGCGACTGGCGTTGATGAAGGATGAGCACCTGCCCTCGTTCAAGGTGCTGGAGCGGGTGGGCCAAATGGCCGGTTGGACCGGCAAAACCAGCCCCGATATGGGCCGGGGCGTGGCCTTTACCTATGCCTTTGGAGCCCCGACAGCGGA